>JAHFKT010000002.1:16802-62982 GCA_023245235.1 Candidatus Yanofskyibacteriota bacterium | reverse complement strand
ACTTGGTATAATACTTATACATGAAAAGAGTACCTATGCAGAGCTGTTTTTACGCGCTGGCCGTGTTTTTTGTTTTTTATCCGATAATCGGCGTATATGCGGCCGTTGCCGATGATATCGCCTCGAAAAATCAGCAGATACAGGAGATCCAGCAGCAGGTCGATGCCTATCAGCAGCAGATCGACACCATCCATTCCCAGGCACTAACCCTTCAGGGCCAGGTCAAAAGCCTGACCGCCAAGATCAGCCAGATCACTCTGGAACTGAAGAGCTTGGGTATTTCCATATCCGAGACCAATCTTGAGATCGCCGACACCGAGACTAAGATCGGCGATGCCGAGGCTAAGATCACCAAAGACCAGGAAACCCTCGGTCAGTATCTGCGCGTGCTCTATCGCAATGACCAGGAAAGCCTGACCAGTATTTTACTGAAGAACGACACGTTATCCGAGTTTTTCAATGATCTCAACAGGGTAAAGACAACTCAGGATGATCTAAAACTTACCATCGATAGTATCAAGGACCTCGAGGTATCATTAGAAGACCAAAAAACTGACCTTGAGAGCAAGAAGGCCGATCTCGAACAACAGCAGGGCTTGGTCCAGGTCGAACAGAGAAGTTTGGCGGGATCAAAAGCTGAAAAAGACAAACTCCTCAAGGATACCCAGGGTCAGGAATCTAAGTTCCAGGTTCTGGTCAAACAATCAAAGACGGATATCGCGCGATTACAGGACCAGGTCTATTATTTGCTCCAGAACGGTGTTTCGGTTGAGGATGCGGTCAAATACGGCCAGCTCGCCGCGATCGCCACCGGCATCCGGCCGGCGTTTCTCATCGCCGAGCTGGAAGTCGAGTCGGGACTCGGCCAAAATGTCGGTAAGTGTAATCGCCCCGGCGATCCGCCCTCAAAGGGTTTTCGCGTCATTATGCACTCTTACGACATCCAACCATTCCTGACCATCACGTCTCAATTGGGGAAAGACCCCAATACTACTGCCGTATCATGCCCTCAATACGTCAACGGCCGTCAATACGGCTACGGCGGTGCCATGGGCCCCGCCCAGTTCATTCCGACGACCTGGGTCGCGTACGCCGCTGATGTTGCCCGTATCGTCGGCAGGGTCTTCGCCGATCCCTGGAAGGTGGAGGATGCATTCACTGCCGCTGCCATAAAACTGGCTCGGGCCGGTGCAACCGCAAATACCAAGGCAGCCGAGATTGCCGCCTCAAAGGCCTACTATAGCGGCAAAGCTAACTGTTCGAGCGGTCCGTGCAATTCTTATGCCAATGCCGTCCAACGGACCGCGGCTGATATCGAACTAAGTCTTTAATCCTCTCTTCCGAAAATATTTATACGCGCTACAATACAGTTATAGTCATTTGAAAATTGAGGTATACTGACATCATGAAACCGAATGTTAAAAAGACGGTTTTTATATTTCTTACCGTCGTAGTCATACTTTCAAGTATGGCCGCCGTAACATTTGCCCTGGGAATACCATTTCCGGGCGGTATTCTGCCCGGCCGGCAGGTCAATATCGCAGCAGTCCAGGCTCCATCTCCGTCTCCGACCCCGACCTGGACCATCCAGGATAAGATCGCCGAAGCGACGGCATTGCTCCAGGGCGTCACGCTCAAGGTCGGGACAAAAGATATCTCTTATAAGGAAACCCGGATCACGGTCAGTGCATCCAATGGGGTTATCATGAGCAGTAAATCATTTAAGGAACCGGAAAAAGAGATCGCACTGGCGGTATTGAATACTCAAACCGGAGAGATCAAATCGGTCGTGATTGATAAAAAGGGCGCCGACCTTATCGCACCGCAAGGGTGGGGGATCGCTATTCTGGACCGGCCCAACGGCATTCGTTGGAACGGACGCAATACCGCATACCGGATCGATTGGCCGGAGAATTACGTCGTTATCGCCAACGTCTACCCGAGCGATCACAAGGTTACTGTTGCCCAGAAAAATAAGGGCAAAACAGTATACGTTACGAAGCAGACCATCGACTACGATGTCTATACGCCGTACAGTCCTGATATTCATAGCCAGGACCTGGTCCGGGCGGGGAGCGATTATACGGCCGGTGTCGTAGCACAGGCATTCGCCGATCTGAGAAGAAAAGGCGTGATGTCCCGCGCGGTCGGTAGTACCCTTATCGCGGATGTATTCGCATCCCGATCGTACTTCTTTCAACGGATCCCGCTCCTTGAGCAGACCGATCAGACCGAGTTCTTTCTCAGCCCTCAAAATACCGTTGAGCGGGTTCAGGTCATCATCGGGGCTAATCAAGACCGGGCCTTTGAACATACCTGTAATTCTTCCAGCGCCTGCGGATGGCTGCAGTTCACCGATAACGCCTCCGTGAAGAACGGCAAAAAGTACCCCGGTACGTATTCGGCGATCGTACGTGACTATCCGGCTGCAGCGTTGATCAAAGATTTCACGGCCGGCGCGCGCGATCATGTGAACTCCATGGAAGCCGCGATACTGCTCTATGATGAGAACCTCAAGGGACTCATCAGTTCAAACGGCTCGGGAGTGCTTGATGATCCCAAGCTTGAAGAGTACCTGGCCGCCTCATATAACGGCAAACCTCAGCATGCCTACCAAGCCCTGCATGCCGCTATACTGGCGGGTATCGGCGATTGGATCGACGGACTTTCGGCCGCAAAGGGCGGACTGAAGTCGGAGACGCAGGGCTATATGATGAAGCTCCGGTATCTCCAGCAGAATAATTTACTCTAAGAGTTCCTCCGGCAACGGAGGATTTTTATTTGATTTCGACGATCTTTGACCGGTTTGTATGGCCGGCAATGATAATAATGCGGCCCGGATGGATATTAAGATATTCGCCGAGTACCTGGATGATGGCCCGGTTTGCCCGGCCGGCCACCGGAGGCTCAGTAACCGAAACGATATAGTGTCCGGCATCTACTCTTGTGACCGAATTTTCGTGGGCTCCCGGTTTTGCCTGTACTGAAATTTTCATTGAATAATAGAGAATTTTATCATATAATAACACGAATTATGCTCCGTCAATATAGTCAGAAAAAGGTATATGTCGGGATGTCCGGAGGGGTGGACAGCTCGGTTGCGGCCGCATTGCTTAAAAAGCGCGGATTTCATGTCGTCGGAGTTTTTATGAAACCGTGGCAGCCGTTCGGTGATGACCAATTTTGTCTATGGAAGCAGGACCGCGAGGACGCTCTCCGCTCGGCCGCTGTTATCGGTATTCCGCTCTTGACCTGGGATTTTTCGAAAGAATATAAACATTCGGTCACTGACTATATGATCCGGGAATATCGGGCCGGCCGGACGCCAAATCCCGACGTGATGTGCAATAAAGAGATCAAATTCGGATTATTTTTAAAGCGGGCCCTGAAAGAGGGGGCCGATTATATCGCCACCGGACATTATGTGCGTAAAAGGGGGACTCAACTGTGGCAGGCAAAAGACAACAATAAGGACCAGTCGTACTTTTTATGGACTCTGACGCCGGGGCAGCTGCAATACTGTCTTTTCCCCATCGGCGATTATACGAAACCGGAGATACGGGTCATGGCAGAAAAATTCAAACTCCCTAATTACGCCAAGAAGGACAGTCAGGGGGTATGTTTTATCGGTCCGTTGGACATGAAAGAATTCCTTGCCGGATATATCAAACCGAAGCCGGGCAAGATCATCCACAAGGACGGCCGTGTCATCGGCACTCATGACGGTGTTTACTATTATACGCTTGGCCAGCGGCACGGCCTGAACATCGGCTCAGGCGCCGGGCCTTTCTACGTAATAAGAAAAGACATCAAGCGCAATATCATTTATGTCGGCGATGACCGTGATGCTGTTGCCGGAGAAGCACGGATCGGAAAGCTGAACTGGCTGAAAGACCTCAAGCTGCCGGCGGCATTCGGCGTTAAGGTCCGGTATCGTGCGCCTTCGGTCAGGGCCACCCTGACTGGAAGAGGGGTTCTAAAGTTTGTAAAGCCTGAACGGGCGGTCACGGCCGGCCAATCGGCGGTTTTCTACCGCGGCCGGCGTCTGCTTGGCGGCGGAGTGATTTTGTGATATAATCACGATACAGGACTGACAGATGGCAAAACCGTTCAATCCTCCTCGGCCGATCCGAGCGGATGAGGCGATCGACCTTGAGTTCAGACAGCTCATTTACCAGCGCCAGCAACGGATCAAATTCTTGCAGGATATGCGGCGCGAGCTGACCCGGCTTGTCCGGGACAAGCGGTTGCTGGGCAGTTCCACGCTCTTCCAGGTACTCTTGGAGCTTCGGAAAGATACCGAAGATCTGCATCCGGAGGTCGTCAATCTAAAGAAGTCCCAAAGCGGGAAGTAGGCTCTCGCCGGTCATCTCGACCGGCTTTTCTATTCCCATCAATGCGAGAACGGTCGGTGCCACATCCGCCAGAAGGCCGTTAGCCTGTTTCATATCGCGGTCCACTTCTTCCTCGCTCCGCGGTTTCTGATACTCCCGTCCGATCAGATATAGCGGGACCGGATTGTCGTCATGTTTAGTCTCTTTCTCACCGGTACCCCGGTAGATCATCGATTCGGCATTCCCGTGATCCGCGGTGATTATCATAATGCCGTCTTTTTCAAGTATTTTTTCTTTCAGGATCTCAAGCGCCGTATCGATCGCCTGCACTCCAATTACGGCGGGATTCAATACGCCGAGATGGGCGAGGATGTCTCCGTTAGCGAGATTAAGCACAAAGAAGTCATAAAGATCGCGGTCCATCTCTTCCGCGACCTTCCGGGCGATGTCGGAAGCCCGCATCTGAGGATTCTCGAGGGGTTTTTCCAGTGATTCCATGAAAATGTCGACCTCACCGCTGAAGGGTTTATTGTGAAGACCGTTGAAGAATAGTGTTACGTGGGCGTACTTTTCCGTTTCGGCGATATGGAGCTGTTTTTTACCGTTATCCGCCAGTACTTCCGCGAGACAGTTCTTTATGGCCGGCGGAGGAAATAGGACATGCAACGCCGGGGATTCGATATATTCGGTCATGGTGGCGATGTAAAGATTCTCGGGGACTTTTTTAAGGAACAGATCGAAACCATTCTCCACGAACACCCGAAGCAGCTGGCGCATCGAATCTTCCCGGAAGTTGAAAAATACAAGGGCGTCTCCGTTATTGACCGGGCTGGGATTAACTACGGTCGGCGGAATATTAGCATCGGTCATACCCTGGTTGTAATATCCTTCGAGAGCCTTAAAGACATCGTCTGATGCGTTGCCGACGGCATTCACGAGCAATTTATAAGCAATCTCGGTGCGGTCCCAGTTATGATTGCGGTCCATGGCGAAATCCCTGCCGACGATACTTCCCAGGTTGGATAACCCGTCAACTTCATCGGAAAGGCGCCGTAAGGTTGCCGCGCCTTCTTTGAGGCCCGAATCGCGCCCGTCCATGAATAAATGAAGCCGGAACGGGAGCTCATTCTTCTGCGCAAATTCAATGAGCGCTTTCAAGTGTATAAAGTGGGCATGGACAGCGCCCGAGGTCAAAAGGCCGACTATATGGAGGATGGAGCCGTTCTCCTTCACATGCTTGGCGGCGTCAACAAGCACGGAATTTGTGAAAAAGTCATCGGTCTCAATGGCTTTATTGATCCGGGTCAGATACTGGAAAATTATCCGGCCGGCCCCGAGGGTAAGATGGCCAACTTCGCTATTGCCCGATTCACCAAAGGTCATACCGATACCCATGCCTGAAGCCTGCAGCAGCATCGAAGGGTAATTGGCCGCGATCTCATTGATCGTGGGTGTCTGAGCGGTTAAGATAGCATTGCCCAGGCGCTGCTTAGAGAATCCCCAGCCGTCTAAAATTGTGAGTACAACCGGTCGCATATTGCCAGTATAACACTTTTGCGGCCGAATGAGTTTACTGTCCCGAAGAAATCGTGTTGATATGATAATTTGCATAAACCACGGAATTTTCGTATACTATGTTCATTGGTTTTTA
This sequence comes from Candidatus Yanofskyibacteriota bacterium, assembly GCA_023245235.1. Classification (GTDB taxonomy): domain Bacteria; phylum Patescibacteriota; class Minisyncoccia; order 2-02-FULL-40-12; family GWA2-44-9; genus JAHFKT01. Next base: position 56,997 of record JAHFKT010000002.1, on the reverse strand, counting down.
ACTTTGTTTAATAACGACCGCCGGTCTCATCATCGGGATTGGCGCCTTCTATGCCGTTTTTAACTTCATACAATCATGATATTAGGAATCCCATCGCAAATCGCGGTTCTTTTGGCGTTGATCTTTGGCTTGGCGGGCGGGTATATCATTCGTCAGGTTCTGGCCGCATTACGGGCAACACACGCTGAATCAAAGGCTCAGTCTATTATTTCGGATGCTAGATCGAAAGCCCAGGACGTACTCCTTGAGGCCAAGAATAGCGCCCTCAAAGCTCTCGAAGAATCGAAAAAAGAAGAAAAGGACCGGCTGGCCCAGCTTTCTCGTATCGAAAATCTCTTGACCCGCAAGGAAAGTGAGCTTGAGCAGCGCAGCAAGGAACTTGGTCAGGAGAAAGACGTCTTACGCTCCAAGGCTGATGAGATCCGCACTATCAAGGCCGACATTGATCAGACCAGGAGTCGCCAGATCACGGAACTTGAGCGTATTGCCGGTCTGAACCGCGAGACCGCCAAGACCGAACTGGTATCAAAGCTCGAAGAAGAGTATAAGGATGAACTGTACAAAAGAGTGCGGAAGCTTGAGACCGAGAACCGCGATGAATTTGAGAAAAAAGCCCGGGAGATCGTTACCCTGGCCGTTCAGCGCTACGCCGGTTCGCATATCGGCGATTCGATGACGACTGTTGTGAATCTGCCGTCTGATGAAGTGAAAGGTAAGATCATCGGTAAAGAGGGCCGGAACATCAAGGCTATTGAACGGCTGACCGGCGTTGATATTATTATCGACGACACTCCCGAAGCTTTGATCGTATCGGGATTTGATCCGGTACGAAGACAGATCGCCAAGTTGGCTATTGATAAGCTTATTGCCGACGGGCGCATTCATCCGGCTAAGATCGAGGAAATGGTGGAAAAGGCTAAGAATGAGATCAACGATAAGATCAGAGAAGCCGGAGAGGCCGCGCTTTTTGAGACCGGAGTAGGGGTAGTAGACCCGAAACTCACGTATTTACTGGGCCGTTTGGCATTCAGGACCAGTTTTGGCCAGAATGTCCTGCTCCATTCCGTGGAGATGACCCATATCGCCGGAATGTTGGCTTCGGAGCTGGGTGCGGATGTCTCTCTTGCGAAAAAAGGCGCATTATTCCATGATATAGGTAAGGCGGTCGACCATGAGGTCCAAGGGACTCATGTCGAGATCGGCCGGAAGATCCTTCAGAAGTTCAATATGGACCCCAAAGTCGTCCAGGCGATGGAAGCCCATCATGATGAATATCCGTATGCGATCCTGGAAGCCCGTATCGTACAGGCCGCGGATGCTATCTCGGGGGCCCGCCCCGGCGCAAGAAAAGACAGTGTCGAGATCTATTTGAAACGTCTGGAAGATCTTGAGCGGATCGCCAACAGTTTCGAGGGTGTTGAAAAGACATACGCCATTCAGGCCGGCCGTGAACTGAGAATATTCGTCACGCCGACACGCGTTGATGATCTGGGGGCCATTAAATTAGCCAAAGATGTGGCCAGAAAGATCGAAGAAGAGATGAAATATCCCGGCGAGATCAAGGTGAATGTGATCCGTGAGACACGAGCGATCGAACACGCCAGATAACAGTGAATGATAACAATTTAACGCCGAGGCTATCGCAAAGGCGGTACCGAGGTATATTCGAAAGGAGGTGTCATATGCCAGTCAAAAAAAGCCAATTAGCACAGATATTAGCCGAACGCATGGGTGTTTCAAAGAAGCAGGGAGTCGAATGGATCGACGCCTTTACCGATGAGATAACCAAAGTTCTGCGCAAAGGTGATAAAGTCAATATTACCGGTTTCGGTATCTTCAAAGTGTCCGACCGCAAGGCCCGAGAAGGTATCAATCCGCGCACCGGAGAGAAGATCCACATCAAAGCTTCCAAGAAGCCGCGATTCACTGCCGGTAAACTTTTGAAAGAAGCCATCGCCATGTAGTCTTGGTATATTGGATCCAATGTATCAGATCAAAACCCGCAATTGCGGGTTTTGATTTTTCGATACTTGCCAAAAATAACGGCGGGCATATGCTTATAGTAAGAATGGCTCGTTAAAAACATGGCACCGAAGATCGGTATCGTGTTCCTTGGCCACTTTGCCCGGCTTGGCCCCCATTCGGGGTTCACGTCAGCATGGTTCGAGGCATCTCAGCGGGGTTTTCCCGTACCGAGCTACTGTGTGGGTGTTTCGGCCGGCGCTATCGCGGCGGCCAATCTTTCCCAATGGAACGGAGCTCAATTCCGGAAAACCGAGGAAACGCTCATCAATCTGAGACCCGGCCAATTTTACACCGTTAATCCAAGGCTGGAGGTCCTCGGAGGCCTGACCGCGCTTGCGGCATTTTCTCTTCTCCTGCCCATCAATAAGATCAAGAACCGCTGGATGCGCTATGGCCTTACCGCCGGTGTTATCGGCGGCACGCTTGCCCTGGAAGCGATCGATATCAAAGAACTGCTTGCGTCCGATGCGATCTTCTCTAATGAACGGCTCAAGCATCTTCTGGCTAATGTGATGGATTTCGATCTGGCGTTCAACTCTCCGGTAGCCGTTGAGATGGTGGCTGTGGATATGAATACGCGGTGTCAGGTCATCGTCTCCAATTTCCGCCCGGAGGACCGTGATCCGGTGCGGTTCATCGACGGTGTCGTAGACAGTACCCGTATTCCCGGATTTTTCAGCGCCCGCAGGGCGTCTCCCGGACACTACTACGTGGACGGAGCCGTCATAAGCAACTCGCCGATAGATCTGGCTGAACGCTCCGGATGCGATACGATCGTCGCCGTCCAGTACACGTGTGCCAGCATTGGCGCCACTGACACGGCCTATAACCATTGGCTGGAAACACTCCAGCGGTCGTGGGACATCGTAGTGGACGAGAACACTAAGTTGGTTCTGGAGAAGAAGACCAACATTCAGAACGATCTGGAGCAGCTTGAAAAGGCAAAGACCGCCCGGACACTTATCGAACATCTGGCCGGCCAGGATAAGGTCAGTCCGGAAGTTGCCGAGCTTCTGGCTAGCGCCCACGCTCTGCTCAGCGAGGCTGAACGGAGCTATTCATTCAGAGGGCAGAAAAAGACAAGACTCATCGTGGTCAAGTCGCGGGAAGTTCCGGCATTTCATTTCCGGCATTTCAATAGCGCAACAATGCGTGACTCGATCAATATCGGCTATGACGCGTTCCAATCGGTCAGAAAAGAGATCGAGACAGAATAATGACCCAGTGACTCCTAAGTTAATATAATTCTCTGGCGCGATGCCAGAGTTTTTGTTTTCAGGCGAAGGCGAGAGGATGGAGGTGTAGACTCTACTCCAAATCTGAACGCCGAAGCATCAAAACAAAAACCCGGCATCCCGGAGGGTTGTTGCTACCATTGCCCGGATCTTCGTTGCTTCTCGTCGGAGTACTATCCAGTACACCTGCCTCATCGCGCCTTGATCCGGTCAATGGTATCGAACAACGCGCCGAGAGCTTATATTAATTTAGGGGTCTAGGGGTTTTGTGTTTCCGGGAAATGTGGTGTAATCAGATCGATCGCTCTTTACTAAAAAATGTCAGAAGAAGTTCTGTCAGCTGATATAGTGGTGATCGGCGCCGGCATTGCCGGATTATCCGTGGCATATCATGCCGTACGGCGGGGCTATTCAGTAGTGGTTCTTGATCGGGGTCTATCGGGCACGACCCAATCCGCGACCGGCCTGATTGCTCCGCGGTCCGACTATCTGCTTGAAGATCTGCCGCTTGTCGCGGAAAGTGCGTCTGCGTGCCTGTTATTGCAAAAATTATTCCCGGATCTTATCCGGATGACCCCATTCGTGATACCGATCGGACCGAACATGCCGTACCCGCGGCGGGTCATTGAGGGCCTTATCGCGTATTACGAAATGCTGACATCCCGGATGCTCGCCCGCCCGCCATATCAGTTCATTTCGGGCACCCATCTGTCTGATCTGGAACCGGCTTTACGGCCCGGCTATTTTACCGGTGCATTCGTGGTACATGAGCTGGCTGTCGATGCGGCAATGCTGCTAGGGGTCCTTCGTCGGAACATTTCCGGGGCAGGTGCAGCTATCGTGCCGGTCGGTCCTGTATTTGAAGCGCATGTCGGTGGCCGGACCGTGCAGGCTTTGCACGTGACCGGATCCCGGACCGGTACGATGATAAAGATCCGGGGCCGGAGTCGGCCGCTTTCCATTGTGAATGCGACCGGTCCTTGGTTGGCAGAAACTGCCCGGCAGTTCGGGATAGATCTGGACATCAGACTGTATCGGGGTACCCAGATGTTGGTACCCGGCGTGCCGTTCAGGAATAATATCATTTCGTTCTCTCCCGACGACGGGAAATACGTCATCCATCTCAGGCACGGGCAAACCCTTCAGGTCGGCCCCACGAATATTGCGGCTGGAAGCCATCCCATCGGCGGATACGATCGCCGTGAGATTGAGTATCTCCGCAATGCATTGCGGGAACTCACCGGTAAGACAATACCAGGTTATGAGCACGCTAAGGTCGGCTGGCGGGTCAAGCTTCCCGGCGGTATCGACCGTAACCGTCCGGTCTTCTGGCATCATGCCAAAGACGGTATTACAAATTTGCATTCCTTCCATCCCGGCAAGCTCTCGCTTGCATTAGCCGGAGCATCGGAATTACTGAACCTGATGAGCAATAAACATGCCGGGAGAATATTCTCCATTGACGGGCATGATCCCGGCAATCGCCAGACATACTACGGTGTACGATTAGCCTCCGGCATCCGTACGGGAGCCCATGTACTTAAGTTCTTGATTAGCGGTAAAGCCTAAAACCTCTGAAGCGGAGGTTTTTTTAAATGCAAAGACCGGCTATAAGCCGGCCGGGGCGGGGGAGAGAACGACTCTGCGGTTGGATTGGAAGGTGGCGAGGGCGCCGAAGGTTTGTTGCGGATTCTTGCCGGCCGCACAACAACAGGTCCCCAATCGTACGTTTTTATCGGTTTTTCTTAATGTGATCCCGCGATCTTTCAAACAGTTCAGACAAAGGAACAATTTTTGACCGCTCGTATTCAAGGTAGCGAGAGGTAATGGGAATCATAGTCTATAACATCCCACTTGGTCAAGAATCAAAACAGCCCGGTCAGGGCTGTTTTGATTCTCTCGCGGATCGGGTAGCGGCGTTCAGAGTGAACTGCTTCATTCTGAACACGAATTTTAGTGAGCGTCTATTCCTGAGCTGGCGAAGGATAGCGAACGTTAAAAAATTCGGGAGAACCCGCGCGGGTTCGAACCGATACCCTAAGAATAAAAAAGAACTCGGTTGAGTTCTTTTTTATTATCTTGAGCGGGTAGCGGGAGTCGGACCCGCCTCTTGAGTTTGGAAAACTCATGTATTACCGATATACGATACCCGCAGTATTCACTTTGTCGGGATGCCGGGATTTGAACCCGGACTAAAACGTCCCAAACGTCTCGTGCTACCGTTACACTACATCCCGGTCATTTCTATCAACATCTCTTGTACCCCCGGTAGGAATCGAACCCACATAAAGGCCTTAGAAGAGCCCTGCTCTATCCATTGAGCTACGGGGGCATTAACCTTTGAATTTTACTCTAAAAATAGCGTTCGGTAAAGGTATTTCAGCAGTTCCGTCGCGGATTTACAGTACTGGCAGAAAGTATTACGATACGATCTATGAAACGCATCTCATTCGGACTGGTGATCATTGTTGCCGTACTCCTGGGAGCATGGTGGTTATTGAGGGCACCATCGCCGGCTGTCGCGCCGAGCGAGCCAGTCTTGGCTTCGCCGAGCGTATCAGTTTCCCCGGGAGCAAGCCCGAACATTACCATAACTTCCCCGAAGACCAATGACACGGTTTATTCCCCGATAGTAGTCACCGGAAAAGCCCGAGTTTTTGAGAATCAGTTCACGGTTCAGGTCAAAAATTCGAGCGGTGCCGTAGTCGCCGAAGCCCATGTATTTACCGATGCCAAAGATGCCGGCCAGTTCGGTAATTACAGTGTTCGTATCCCGATCCCGGCCGGGGTGGCAACGGCGATGATGAAAGTCGAAGCGTTGAGTTATTCTCCGAAAGGGGACGGTTCGTTCGAGGGCTATGCCGCAGTGCCGGTTCAATTGAAATATACTGATACTATGAATGTCTACACGGCTTTTTTGAACGGTTCCGATTGTACGACGGTGACCCTCTTCCCGCGCGAGATAACAAGGACCAACCAACCCATGTATATGAGCTTAGCGGAACTTCTCAAGGGTCCCGCGCCGGTCGAAGTCAGTAAGGGTGCCCAGACTCAAATACCCGCCGGGTCAGAGATGAATTCATTGCGTATTTCCGGAGACGGCCGTACCGCATATGTCGATTTTAACCAAGTCCTCGGGGAAGGCGTAGCCGGCTCATGCAGGATCACCGCTATCAGGTCAGAAATAGAAAATACCATCAAGCAATTTGTCGGCATTGATACAGTTGTCATCTCTATCGACGGCAAGACCGAAGGCATTCTCCAGCCGTAATTCACCGGGCTTAAAACAAAAAGCTCCCTTCTCGTGGGAGCTACTTATAGGGCAGGCGATTGTCGAGTGCCTGCAGTTCTTCTTCGGTCATCGGGTCAAACTCGACTTTCGGTCTGGTGGTGTAGATCTGGTCAACGATCTTCCTGAACAGCGGGCCGACGACCCATCCGCCCGAGACCTGCAGATTGCCGGCACCGCTTATCTTCTTCATGTACACCGGTAGTTCGATGGGCTTGGGTTTATCGTACCCGATCCGGATTGCCATGACCAGGTCCGGATTGCCGCATATCAGCATGAGGTCGGTCGGGCCGTTCGAGGTGCCTGTTTTGCAGGCCATCTGCTGTTCGATGCCGCGCATCGATACTTTTGCGGTACCGATCTTGGTCACCGCTCTCATGAGTACAACCATCTTTTGGGTCGTTTCCTTCGACAACACCCGCTTCGGTGCCGGTGGCTCGGGCCGGTACATCAGATCGCCGTTCGTTGTGTCGATCTCATTTATGAGGGTCGGCCTGATATAGGCACCGTCACGGAAAAAGACGGTGTACGCGTTAGCCAGCTCCAGAAGATTCACGTCGGATGCGCCGATCGCGGTCGGCAGCAATGGCACCAGTCCGCCCTTGATCTCGTAACCCGGTCTTTTGAACCAGACATTCCCATCGCTGTCCCGGACCATCCCGGGATTTCCCCAGACGCCCATATCGTTGGCAAGCTTCACCACTGACCTGATGTCCATTGAGCGGGCGAGGTTCAGCGTGGCCAGATTGACCGACCTGATGAGTCCTGTGGCAAATGGGATGTTACCGTAGGGAACCGGATTATCTTCCCGGAAGTTCTTCGGTACCCATCGTTTGCCGGGTGAACTGCCGCGCATTGAGAAGGGACAGTTGCAGATCGGATCGAAAAATCCTTTGCCGAAGTATTCCATCGCCGCCGCATAGGTGAACGGCTTGAATGCGGAGCCCGGAGAGCGCGAGGCCATCACTCGGTTGTACTGGGACTCGTCGAAATTATGGCCTCCGCTCAATGCGAGTATCTTGCCGGTTTTAACTTCGATGATCACGAATGCTCCTTCGATGTGGTCGTCGGGCTCCTTTTCCTGATTGACCAGAATAAGGTGTTTCTCGAACTCATTGGTGGCAATCCTTTGAATGGCCGCGTCAATTGTCGTATGAATGCGTAATCCGCCCGAAGCGGATAGTTCATCCTCGCTATGACCGGAGCCAAGGAGCATCTCTTTGACCAGACGGTCACCGTATCCGAAGCCCGGGTTTTTGAGCGGCCGGACATTGAGGTCGGGCAGGTCCAGGGGCTCGTCTTCCTTAAAAAGTGCCTTCTGATATTCGCTCCGGCTGATGTAGCCGTCTTCAAGCATCCGGCCTAATACCCAATTCGATCGGTCCCGGGCTCCAAGAACCCGGGCCATCTCATGAGCCAATGCCGATTCGTATTCATGCTGCGTTTCACTCCCGGCCGTCTCGGACGGTTTGGCCGGCTTATGGAATATCGGATCGTACAGGGTCGGCGATTTATTAAGACTGGCCAGAATGGCAATCTCCCGGAGCGTAAGCTTGTCGCCCCGCCTCAAGTCTTTGCCGAAGTATCTCCGCGGAGCTTCCAGGACTCCCTGGGCGCCGTGGCCGAAATAGATCAGATTCAGGAAACCTTCGAGGATCTCATCTTTTCGGTACTTCCGGCTTATTTGGATGGCCAGCCGGGCTTCTTTGACCTTGCGTTTGATGCTATGTTGCCTGGTCCTGAACTCGGCCAGCTCGCCCCCGTACCACAACCGTACGAACTGTTGCCTTATGCCGCTTGCGCCCGAAAGGCGATGGTCTCTCGTGATATTGCCCAACCCGGCCCGAAGAATGGCGCAGGGATCGACCCCTCCATAAAGAGGATCGCAGATGCTGTCCATCCACAACCGCTTGGGGCGATTCTCGTTGAATCGTCTGTCTTCAGCCGCAATGAACGCATCTTTCAATAACTCCGGGACCTCGGCGATCTTGATAGGGTCAAGCACCGGCTGTCCGAAGAACCTGCCCACGATCTCACCGTCATCAGCGTAGACGTAGGAGGCCTTCTTGAAATCAGATCTGGCCAATTTACTGAAGTCCAGCGGCCGGCCCTGGTCGTCTTTCAGGTCGCCGCTGTAGCGGTATACGTAGTAATACGCTCCGTATGCGCCCACGGCGATGAAGAGACCAAGTGCCAGAAAGACGTATTTCAGCCATGGACGGCGCTTGATGACCCAGTAGTCTTTTTTGAGCTTGCTCCTGAAAAATGCTAGAACGGCATCTTGAGGACCTTTAGTGCCCATTATCTTTAGATGTAAACGTACTCGGGGCAAAGAGTAACACGAAGTAGCCCTGTTTTCAAACCCTAAACAATCTTGTCACAGACCGGTAAAAAAAGGCCTCTTTCGGGAAAACCAAACACCGCTCAAGCGGTGTTTTATATCTGGGGGGCTAATGGGAATTGAACCCATGACCGCGCTTCCACAGAGCGCTGTGATAACCGTTTCACCATAGCCCCCATAATGTTAATCACTGCTATTATATCTGATTTTCCGGTAAAAATCCAGACCAAAACGAAACCGCCGTAGGTCAGCGGCGGTTTCGGGAGGTTTCCTATAAGAGGTGTGTCTAAGGAGTCAGCTCCGATAACATATACGACCCGGCCGATCTGTTATTACATATCGCTCGATCGGTTGAATTATCGCCGGTTTTGGAGTACCCTTGATTCTGCAATACGCAACATAATAGGCACCTAATCCGTATATATGAGTAAGCCGAAATTCAATACGCTTGCCGAACGCCTTCAGCGGGGTGATGAAACCGCCGGCGGTCAGATCTTTGATTATTTTTCGCCTCAGATCTACCGGTTTTTCTTTGCCCGTACGAATCATCGCGAGACCGCCCAGGACCTGACCCAGGAAGTTTTTCTGAAGGTTGTCCGGAATATCCAGAGCTATGCCGCCGAGCAGGGTGATTTTACCCCATGGTTCTGGCGCATCGCTCACAACGCGCTCATCGACTTCTTCCGCCAGAAGAAATCCGGGTATCTTGAAGAGCTGGACCAGGAAGGAGAAAATATCGCAGATCCGTCCGACCGGACCGTTGTGAACGCGGAACTCCGGGAAGTGATGAACGCGGTCAGAACACTGCCGGCCGAGGAGCAGGAACTGTTCCAGCTCCACTTCCTGGCCGACCTGTCATATACCGACATTGCGCGGATAACCGGAAAATCAGAGGCCAATCTGCGGGTCATCATCCACAGGCTCAAAAAGAAGATCATCAAACACTATGATTAATGCTATTCGCCGACAACTTCAAGAACGAAAGCTCCGCAATCAGTTGCGGCGGTATTATGCTCCCGACGGGGGATTTCTGAAGTCGGCAAAAAACAGATTCACCCAAGAGATCCGGACCGAACTGAAGCCTGCCAGAATTCCCATTCACCATCATGTCGTCAAATGGCGCTACGCGCTTGTTGCCGGACTTATTGCAGTCTCAATGACGGGCGGTGTCATGACCTATGCCGATGCCAATAACGTGCCGGCAAGCCACCCGCTCTATAATTTCAAACGCTTCAGCGAGCAGGTCCGGCTCGGACTGGCAACGCCGCAACAGCAGGTCGCTCTTCATCAGTCGTTCGCTCAGCGGCGGCTTCATGAGATCGAGGAGATGAAGGCCGAGCATCCCGGTATTGATGAGGATAACGATGAAACCGTCGGCCACCTTTCGGATGATTTTCAAAATGAAGCCAATGACACCATCGATCAGGCTGAAAAACTGAATTTTATGCAAGACCAGCGCCAGGCCCTGTGTCAAAAGATACTCGATACCGTGGACGACACCGTGCACAGCAGGCATCTGGATCATCTGCGCTCCCACTGCCAGGCGGTTCCCGGGCAATAACCGTGGTATACTTGGTATAAATGTCCCGAAGATTATTTCTCCCGATCATTGTCGGTTTTGCTGTGATGGCATTCGGCATCGTACTGGCCACGAAGTTCGATATCTATTCCGCCATCCCTCACTTTGATAAGATCCTCCATATTTCCGGGGGATTCATCGTGGCGTGGTTCTTTGCCCGGTTCTTCCAAAAGGACTTGGCGGGCGTCTCCCGGTTCCACCGGTTCTTGATCTTAGTCGCTATGGCCGGGCTTGTCGGTCTGATCTGGGAGTTCGCCGAGTTCAGTTCTTCATTCTTGGCGCCCTCCCATCCGCTGCTTCATAAATATTTCTACGGCGGCGATCTGATCGATACATTGACGGATCTCATGGCCGACTTGGCCGGCGGAATATTATATGCCCTCTTCTGATATAATAGGATCATGACCATTCAAACTCCGTTGACCGTTCAGGAACTCCGCGCCCGCCGTAAGGCTCCACGCAATGTTAATATCGAACACCATGAGAGGCTTTCGCATCTTGAGAAAGTCGCCCTCTTTATCACCGGTCATGTCGGTACAATGGGATTTTTTCTTCTTATTCTCGGATGGACCGCATTATGGCTGAGCTGGAACATCTTCGCCCCGGTTCATCTCAGATTTGACCCGTTCCCGGCCTTTGTCCTCTGGTTGTTCATATCTAACATGATCCAGATCATGCTCATGCCGCTCATCATGGTCGGCCAGAATCTCCAGGGTAAACACGCCGAGGCCCGGGCCGAAGCGGACTATGACGTGAACGTCCAAGCCGAGGATGAGATCGAGACCATCCTTTTGCACCTGGAAAATCAGAATAAGCTCATTCTCCAGATACTCAATCAGCTTGAGAATAAATAAAAAGAGAGCCTCATGAGAGGCTCATACGTTATTTGTTCCCGTTCGGCTCGTCTTCGTCATTCTCCGGTTCCGGTTCATCATCGTCACTGACGATACCCATGCTTCGCAAAAGGCGGCGGTCGTTGAATTCAAGACGGTATGCTTTTCGGGGCGTTGAGGCCTGGCCGGATGATCCCGGCGCCGCGATATCTTTGTGGCCCTTCAGATTCTTGAATGCAAGATAAACGTCGGTCCACAATTTTTTAACGGCTCGGATCCGCCGCATATCGCGGGGATCGTTCCCGTCTATCTTCTCATCGGCTTCGATGATGAGATTTTTTAACCGCTCCAGCTCCTCAAAGGTCCAGCTTTCCAGAGGAGTATCCCGCAAATAAAGGTGTTCGCGGGCTAGCCGGAGGCGTTCGAGGTCAGTCAGAGCCACGCACGCTTGAAGGTTCTACCCCTAATGGTATTCGTATTTGACGACCCTATCAATACTATGCGATCTTCTCGTCCGCAAGCTTATTGAGTATTTTTTTGACCGTGTCCAGGCTTTCCATGTCGTGGATGGATATGGGGGTCACCGTTGCGTTCAGCGGCTTCAATTCTTTGACCATCGTCCTGATCTGTTCAGGCGAAACCATATCCGACTTCGATATGAAAAGATGCTCCTTCTTTTCCAGGAGTGCCGGATTATAGTCGCCGAGTTCCTTGCGGATGACCTGGTAATCTTTGACCGGGTCAAGCGATTCGGCTGAAATGAGATGAAAAAGAGTATTGGTACGTTCGACGTGACGGAGGAATTTAATACCGAGGCCCTTGCCGCCGGAAGCACCTTCGATGATACCCGGCACATCGGCCAGGATGAGGTCATAATATACGCCTAAGTAAGGCTCGAGGGTCGTGAAAGCATAATTAGCTACCGGGCTTTTGGCTCGCGTCAGTTCATTTAAAAGAGAGGACTTGCCGGCATTCGGCAGGCCGATAAGACCGACATCAGCGATGAGTTTCAGCTCGAGCCGTATCCGGAACTTTTCGCCCGGTTCGCCCTTCTGGGACTGTTTGGGGCTGGTATTGGTCGAGGAGCGGTAGTGAAAGTTGCCCTTGCCGCCGCGGCCGCCATTGGCGATCAGGACGCGTTCACCGATCTTGGTTATCTCTTTGTGTTCTTTGGTGTCGAGATTGTGGATGACCGTGCCGACCGGAACGTTGATGACCAGGTCTTCGCCATCGGAACCATCATTATATTGCCGTCCGCCGGTGCCGCCGTTTCCGGCCTTAAAGACCTTGGCGTTGCGCAGGCGTGTCAAAGCGCCGAGATCAGAGATACTCTCGACATAGACCTGGCCGCCGGTACCGCCGGAAGCGCCGGTCGGGCCCAGCGACATCATGTTCTTATTGAATGCCACCATGCCGTCACCGCCGTTTCCCGCTACCACTCTGATTGTAATATCATCGATCAACATGAGCACCTATTATGACACGAAAAAATATTTTAGTCTATGGACTAATGTTGTTTTTATATGTATATTCTGGCCACGTACCTGAATAAATATGTGGCAACTGTACAATCATCCGGAGCTTAATGATGCCGAAAGGGCCGACAGCCAGCTCACGCGCGGCTCTTCGCTGGCCGGCTGGAGAGTCGAGGAGTGGTCGGTCCTGAAAAACGTCAGCGATCGCAAGGTGCTCGACTACTTCAAAGACCGTCGGGCTGCCGGTATCGGTTGTGAAGCCCTGCGGGATGACTGCTTTATCGAATCGGTGACCGTCCTGACCAACGGCCGCATCGGCTATCCGCTGGACCACCTCCGTGTTGTCTCGATAGACCATCTGGATATTCCGGCGGAAGTTGCCAGGTCCGCTCACGAGGCCGCACTATTCAAACTGTCCCAGCGCGATCGGGTGTTGGTCGGAGTCTGACCATGCTCAATAACTGGGAAATCATCGAACGGGCCGTCTGGTGCATCCGCGGCGAATACTCACTGGACCTGTACGAACAGGGCAAGTGGGACGAGAAGGCCCGGGCCGCCCTCGATGTAGCGCTTGAACTCCTGCGCGATATCGAGCGCGGATTCCAGCTCGATGAGGGGAGTATCGCCCTTGAAGAGCTCGGCATGTATGAATTGCGCACCATCTGCGGAGACACGGTCTGCGAAGCCGACATTCGTTTCGCGGTCGGGGTTTGCGAACAGGCCTTCTTCGCGCTGGCGGTGTTGCCCGAAGACATCCACCGGACGCAGGGCATATTCTCGATCATTGCCGACTGTTTCAGAGATACCATCAAAGTCGGGAGGGGACTTTTCGAGACCGTCTGACCGTCGTTTTCCGACGGTCTTATTTTGACAAAAAGTTGTTTTAGCAGTATAGTATGTCCATAGTTCTTATGCAGCCAACCACTGATCCGTTACTCCAAGAGCTTGATACGCTCTTTGACCCTGCGAATGATGAGAAGGACGACCTTCATCGAAGCTGGATCAGATCCCACCTGCGGGAGATCGATCGGCTCAACCGGGTGGTCGCTGACCTCAAGGCGGAGCTTCAGGGCTCCTGCGTTCACGATGCTTCGGTGATCTGTGAAAGCCGGACAACACACTTCATCCTTCGCATCTGCGCTCAATGCGGATTGGAAGAGATCCACGATGAGGACCCGGAGTTCACGGTTCTTGTGGAAGCTCACCGGACCGTATCGTGGGTGACGTATGACCAGATCCGCCATTACGACGCCGCTACCATCAGATGCCTGCTCGACGGCAATATGCCGGAGACCGCCCATTAGACCCCACCTCACCATACAATCCTGTCCCGCGTTGCGGGCAGTTTTTTTGTCTGGCAAGGCGCGACGAAGGAGATTAGTAGCCAAAGCTACAGCTCCGAGGAGCAACGAAGCCAGGCGGAAAAACTGCCGCAACCCTTCTCGGAGAAGGTTCTCGTGCTTTAGCCGGGAATCTCTGTGGGATAAAGCCAATCTCCGCGATACCATCTTCATTCGTCCTTGATGTATCGACCGATACATCTCGTCCTCATTCATGGGCCTCGCGGATATTGACTGATATCGCGGGCGGAGAGTATGGAGAGGTGGGGTCCCAGCGGTCATTGTTTTTTAGGGAGGTTAGGACTAGACTGCATCTAATTGATCCCTGACAATGCTGGACTTCAAAACGATTCCGAAGGACCGGAAGTTCTATGTCATCCGCTCCGGCCGCGATTATGCGATATACGGCCACACCGACGAAACGGACGGCACGAAACTGGTTTGTCTGTTCTCCGACCTTCGTAAGGTCATGAGATTCCAGGAGGAACGGGATCTGCACGGCACCGTTACGTTGTCCATGAAGTGGTCCGAGATCCTGGCGGGATTTCCGAAGACATTCAAGGGCGGTCTGCTTGACTGGTCCTCGGATGATGCCCATGATATTCATCAGGGATTCATGTTCGCCGACCTGCCCGAAACCGCCGCTCACTGAGCGGCTTTTTGTTATGCTGATGTGATATACTCAAAACAATGGATTTCGAGAAGCGATACAAAGAACTCAACCCTCAGCAAAAGAAAGCGGTGAACACCATTGAAGGCCCGGTCATGGTCGTCGCCGGACCGGGCACCGGCAAGACCGAGATCCTTACGCTCCGTATCGCCAACATACTCAAAAAGACCGACACGCCGCCCGAAGCGGTTCTGGCACTCACGTTCACCGAAAAAGCAACGTACAATATGCGTCAGCGGCTCATTGAGATGATCGGCGAGGCGGCATATCGCGTCCATATCCGGACATTCCACGGATTCTGCAACGAGGTTATCCAAACCGAGCCGGATGAGTTTCCGCACATCATCGGCGGTTCTTCCATCACCGAGCCCGATCAATTGCGCTTGTTGGAGGCCATCATCATGCAGCGGCCCTTGAAATGGCTGCGGCCCCTGGGCCGGCCGGAAGCCTATGTGAGATCGGTCAAAGGCGCTATCGATGACCTTAAGCGTGAAGGTGTGAGTCCGGATGATTTTGAAGCGATGCTCGTCAAAGAGAAGAAAGTATTTGCCGCCACTGAAGATCTGGCCGACGAGAGCGGTAAAACCAGAGCTAAATACCGCTCGGCCGAAAAGGCGATATTCAAACAGCAGGAACTGGCCGGCATATACCGCGAATATCAGGACACGCTGCTCAGGGATAATTTCTACGACTTTGCCGACATGCTCATGGAGGTGGCCAAAGCCCTTGAAACCGATGAGGACCTCCGGCTGACATTCCAGGAAAAGTATCTCTATATTCTTGTGGACGAGCATCAGGATTCCAACCGGACCCAGAACCGTATCGTCCAGCTCATCGGTGAATTCCATGACCAGCCCAATATATTCGTGGTCGGCGATCTCCAGCAGGCCATCTACCGGTTTCAGGGTGCATCGCTTGAAAATTTCCGTGATTTTACGGCCCGGTATCCTAAAGCCGCCATCATAAAGCTCCAAGAGAACTATCGTTCCACGCAAGCGGTCTTGGAGGCCGCCGCCGGAATTTCACCAAAACAGGGGAGTTTGAAAGCAAAAGCCGGGCATAAGGAAGGACCGGTCGCACTGTATGCGTTCCCAAGCCCCGCCATTCAGGAGTATGCCATCGCGGGAATGATACGGGAGAGAATAAAAACCGGTACAAAGCTCGAGAACATCGCTATCCTGTACCGGACGAACGCCGAAGCCGAACCGGTCGCCCGCATGCTTGAGCGGCTCAATGTTCCATACGCCGTGGAATCCGATGACGAAGTACTGGAAGATCCGCAGATCCGTAGATTGCTCCTCATTGCGCGGACGGCATGCCATATGGATGATCCGGGATCTTTGTTGCGGACGCTGTACATTGATTTCCTGGGCGTCGCACCGCTCGATGTATTCAAGATCTCCGCTTATGCGACCCGTCAGCGCGTTAACGTCTGGGATATTATCCGCTCCGATGCCGAGCTAAAAAAATTGAACCTGGAGGATCCCGCCCGCGTTAAGGCCGTATTCAAGATGCTTTCTCTCTTGGCCCGCGAGTGCTCCAATAAAAGCGCGGGTCTGGCCTTGGAATCTCTGGTGCGTGAAACCGGATTCCTGCCGCATGGCATAAAGTTGCCGGGTGGTGACCGGGTTCTGGCTAAGCTGCATGCGTTGTTCGATCTCGTCCGCTCCCAGATGGAATCAGCCAAAGATCTGACCATGACGGGGTTTCTTGATTCGCTCGATCTGTTATCCAGGCACGGGGGTTCGTTGCGGGTTCAGATCGTGCCTCCGGAACATACCGTGCGCCTGATGACCGTCCATAAAGCCAAGGGTCTGGAATTTGATACCGTATTTATCATCAATGCCGCTCACGGCCGTTGGGACGGCGCCCGAAAGCCGCCGGAGCTGAAACTGCCGGATGCGGTCTGGCGCATTACCGCCGGACTTGATGAAGAAGAGGACTCCGAGGCCGATACGCGCAATCTTTTTTATGTGGCGCTGACGCGGGCAAAGAAGGAAGCCATCATCACCTGGTCTGAACGAAAAGCTGACGGCAAAGAGCAATCACCGAGCGTGTTCGTGCTGGCTATCCCGGCGGAATATAAAAAACAGGCAGATGTATCGCGATGGGCCAAAGAGTATGAGAAGCATCGGGATGTTCAGTTCGCTGAACCATCGCGTACCGCTCTCCTGACCCAAAAAGAATATCTGAACCAGCTGTTCAGAACGCAGGGATTGTCGGTAACGGCGCTCAATAACTTTCTTGATTGTCCATGGCGGTACTTCTTTACCAATCTGGTGCGCATACCTGAAGCGCCAAGCGTGCCGTCGGAGTACGGCAAAGCCGCTCACGCCGCGCTGAAAGCATTTTTTGATAAGTTCGCCGCCGCCGCCGATCCCGGAAAGAACTACCTGGTCTCTCATTTTGAAACGGCATTGAAGCGTGCACCCCTGCCCGAGCGGCAGATCGAGCAGGCCCTCGCCGAAGGTAAAAAGATATTATCAGGCTATTACGACTGGTATGTCGGCAAATGGCCCGAAAAGATCATCACCGAACAAAAAATAGATGGCATGGAACTTGATGGTATCCCGCTGTCGGGCCAGCTGGACCGGATTGAGCCGGCACCTGACGGCCGGACCGTGAACGTCGTGGACTATAAGACCAAAGAACCGATGTCGGCCAATGAGATCATGGGTAAGACGAAGAACTCCACCGGCAACGAGTTCCGTCAGCTCGTGTTCTATAAATTATTGCTTGACCGGTGGCAAAAAGGGAAATTTAAGATGGTCTCCGGCGAGATAGATTTTCTTGAACCGAATGACAGCGGCAAATACAAGAAAGAAAAATTCGCCATCTCCGGCGAACAAGTGAAAGAACTTGAGAAGGTCGTCCGCGATGTCGTTTCGCAGATATCGGAACTCTCGTTTTGGGACAAGTCCTGCGATGACGAGGACTGCGAATACTGCGCGCTCCGCAAAATGATGGCATAGCCCTAAAAACGAAAAGCCCGCGAAGGCGCGAGCACGGAGTGCGGGCCTTTCGCGGGCGGTTAGAAGAATCGGAAGCCGAATTGCACTCCCGGCGCTTTTACGACAGGGTCGTAGAAAGGTGCAACGTAGAGGTGATGTTTGGGATCGAACTGGAGCTGGTATTCGCCGCCGATCCGGAGGAACGCCTGCCCGCGGTTGATGTTCAGAGCCTCGATCCGGAACTGCCAGACGGACTTTGTATCGATGGCCCAGAAGAACTTCTGGTACAGTGCGTAGTCCAGGTGTCCCATCGCCGGCTTGAAGTCGCCGATATACATCAGTTGCCGCCCTCCGACCTTGCTGATGATCAGAACGGCAGCCATCGCTTCTTTGGCGGTCGTCGCTCCGAATTGCAGTTTGGTGACGGTATTACCGGTCTTGAAAGTCGGGCCGAAGGCGACCTCGGCACGATTGACGGCCCCGTTGACCCAGAAGTATCGGACCAACAGATTGTCGTCCTTCCAGTCGTAGAAGACATACTGGCTGACGAATGAACCGCCGCGGCCATCGGTGCCGCTCTCGGTCTCGCCTGATACCTGCGCCCTAGCCGGAGTGCTCAGCATGAAGAATGCCGCCAGAGCGGCAAGAACCACGCTTGTTCGGATCATCAGCGCACCTTCCTTTGCATGTTTTGAGGAACTGTCCGTGTAATACTATATAGTAATTTAATAAAAAGTCAAACCAAAATGATTCATAAAAATGAGGAAAGCCGCCTTCGCTAGAGAGCGTTGGCGGCTTTTTGGTGACTTGGCAGGAACTTGCGGGACATGGCCAATAGGTAGGCGGTCGTCAGCGCGATGCAGACGGCGGGATAGAGGCGTTCTTCGACGCTCCAGCTCTTGGCCCCGGCCGTCGCGAGGCTGTTGCCGACGACAAACATCAGATAGACCGGAAACGGACTGCCTTCCGGTTTTTTCCATGTTTCGACGAGTTGGGGGATACCGGCGATGGTCACGGCGACGGTGCTGGCGATGGTTGCGGTGCGGGCCCCCGAGACCTTCCAGATAACCATGCACGCGACCACCATGCAGATGATCATCGTATCAAACCAGGTCCATGAAACGGTGCCTGACTTGAGGATGAGGAACGCCGTGGCCGTACTGCCGACGGCATAGACGGCCGGGATGGCCCAGCTGCCGCTCTGGAAGAAGATGGTCGCGGCGGCGATGCCGTCGAGCACTCCCCAGAGTATCCAGGTGGTGAAGTTCTGCTCCGAATCGCCGGCCAAGAGGCCGCGGGCCATGAAGCAATATGCGACAACGGCGACGACGCACGCGAGCATGGTGAGATTCACCGCTGCCTCCTGTCCTTTTGCATGTTGTTATTAAGAACTAGTTATCAAATTATATCAGGAAAATCATCAAAAGTCAAATTAAAAAACTTACAATTTAGGGGTGAAATAAGATACAATAAAAAGATGCAACGACTTGAAGAATGGTTCGATTACATCCTCCTCGCTTTATTAGCAGGTTTTTTGGGGCTCCACTATTCCGGCGGCTTGAACTCATTCGATGACCGGGCGCTCTTTGTGCTGGCATTCATCGGCACCATCCCCGTCGTCATCAGCGCGTTCCGGTCATTGAAGAACCGCGAAATTTCAATTGACCTTCTGGCCAGTATCGCCTTGGTTGCGTCCATGCTGGCCAAGGAATGGCCGTCGGCCGTATTCATCAACCTCATGTTGTCATCGGCGCGTATCTTCGGCCGTTATACCGAAGGCCAGGCCCGCCGGGCCATTCAGAGCCTGCTCAAGCTCCGGCCACAGCAGGTTAAGGTCAGGCGCGCCGGGGCTGTCACAGAGATTTCCGTTGAAGATGTGAAGGTCGGTGACCTTGTTGTCATTGAAGCCGGGGAACGGGTCGCGGTTGACGGCATCGTGGAAGACGGAACCGCCAGCATTGACCAGTCATCGCTGACCGGTGAATCCATCCCGGTCTCAAAACAAAAGGGCGACCGGGTCTTCAGCTCGACCCTCAATGTTTCCGGCACTTTGGAAGTGAGGGCCGATAAGATCGGCAGCGACACCACTCTGGCTAAGATCATCAGACTGGTGGAATCATCGCAGGAATCAAAGGCCGGTATTCATACCATCGCTGAAAGTTTCACGACCTGGTACATCAGTTCGACCCTCATCGGCGCGGTCATCGTTTATTTCTGGACCGGCAACCTGAACTTTGTACTGGCTCTGCTCTTGGTCGCCTGCGCCGACGATATCGCGGTTGCCGTACCGCTCGCGTTCCTGGCCGCCATCGGAACCGCCGCCCGGCAGGGCATCATTATCAAGGGCGGTGATTTTCTGGAGGGGCTGACAAAAGTAAAAACCCTGCTTATGGACAAGACCGGCACGCTCACGGCGGGCATCTTGAGAGTTCAGGCCGTGGTGCCGTTCGATAATTTCTCATCGGATGACCTGATAAAATACGCGGCCACTGCCGAATGCTTATCCGACCATCCGGCCGCCAAGGCCATCGTCTTATACGCGAAAGAAAAACATATTGATCACCCCCAGCCGAATAACTGCCACGAAACGCCCGGCAAGGGCAGTGTCGGAGAGCTGGACGGCAAGGAGATCATATCCGGCAAACTGACATTCATGCAGGACAAGAAGATCCCGGTCTCAAATCACCAGCTTGGCGACCTGGAGTCAGCCAAGAATAAGGGCCTGAATACGACGTTGATCGCGTATGGCGGAGAGCTGATAGGATTTATCGGTCTGGCCGACCAGATCAGGCCCGAAGTGCCCGAAGCCATCAAAGAGCTCAAGAGCCTCGGCGTTTCAAAACTGGTCATGCTCACCGGCGACAATGAGAAGGTTGCGCAGAAGATAGCGGACGAGGTGGGCATCACCGATATTCACGCTAACTTGTTACCCGAAGACAAGCTGACCTATATTAAAAAAGAGCTGAATAAGAAAACAAAGGTGGCCATGGTCGGCGACGGCGTCAATGATGCGGCCGCTCTGGCCTTGGCCGATGTCGGCATTGCAATGGGCGTCATCGGTTCCGATGCCGCTATTGAGGCTGCCGATATCGCGCTGATGAAGGATGACTTTTCCAAGATCGGCGATGCGATAGAGCTCGGACGGTACACAATGAGCGTAGCCCGCCAGGACTTCTGGATCTGGGGTATTGTGAACGCCATCGGTTTCGGCCTGGTCATTGCCGGCGTCATCGGACCCGCCGGCGCGGCCGCATACAACTTTGCCACTGACTTCATCCCGTTCGCCAACTCCTCGCGTCTCTTTTACCTCCACAAGAGGCTGGGACTGTAATTTTTGTAAAAGAAAACCGCTCAGATGAGCGGTGCAATATCGTTCGGGACCGGTTTGCGTTTCCCGAACCTTGTCTTCCACGCGTTCAGGCGCATTCTCATGCGCTGTTCGGCGGTGAAGCAGTAGACCCGGTCGCAGGCCTGATAGACCTCGTTGATATCCGGCTGGAAGAAATCGTCATCGGGATTCATTGACCACAAAATACCGGAATCAAGCATTTGCGTAATTTGGAGAGCTTCCAGGTCCGGCACATTCTGACCCTGAAGATTGGAACCGGGGCAACCGGTAATGCCGATCTGATTGATGAGGGCGTAGCGCATCAGGGTGGGAGCATAGGGCAGGGCAATACCGTGCCCGATGCGTTTGCACCGCATTACTCTCATCGCAATATTCAAATTCTGGACCAGCTGCGGCAGGTCGCGCCAGAAGTCGGGCGTGTCGTGGGGACCGCGGACCCATTCGGATGCGTGGAAATCAACCGGGAATCCTGCATCGTGGGCATACCGGACTGACTTGATGTGCCGTTCCGGCGGAAATGCCGCCTCGTCGCATACCCAGTCAATACCGACCAGATAGTTCCGGTCGCACTCTTCAAAGACCTTGATGAGCTCAATGGCCTGCTCGGGGCTCAATTCACGGCCGATAGCGGCCAGGAAATTGACCTCAATGTCGGGACATTTCTGTTCGCCTGACTTAATACCGGCAATGATTGCCTCCACGGCCCGTTTGGGCGTGAGACCCTGGAACCCGTGGTACTGGGGCGCGAACATTACCTCGGCGTACCGGATGCCCTGTGAGGCCCGGACGACCACATGGTTGTGAGCGGCCAGGAACAAGGCATCCCAGGTTTGCAGGACGCCGGTGGTATTGGAGAAGGCCTCGATGATGTCCGCGTGCGGGTCCTGGAACTTTTTCCGGACCTGCGCCACGAGGTCAGCATTGTCGGGTATCGCTTTCCCGGCCATGGTGAACAGGTCGCGCAGAACAATGGCCAGCGGATAGGCGCCGTCGCCATGGTCATGAAGCAGGCAGTCGACCGGACAGCGTGGCTCAGGCATGTTGTTAAGGATGCCCCGCTATGATACGGTATCGGCAATTCTTTGACAATAATGAAACCGAAACATGCCTTGTGGCTGTTCGTATTTTTATGCGGCGCGTTGATCGCAGACGGCACCTGGACCTGGTATTGGGTCCAGCGGTTCGGTCCCGCCGCTGAAGCGAATCCGCTCGATAAGGCGCTGATGCATCTTGTCGGTGTCGTGCCCGCGATGCTCATTACCCGGGGCATCGGCATCGGGTTGAGCGTTAAACTGTACCGGAGAGAAAGCTTTCTGCTCCTTTCGTTCCTCCTCGGAGCGTACACAATGATGGTCATGATGCACCTGAACGCCCTATTTACCTTTTTGGGACAGTAGGGCTTTTTGTTTGAATGAACACGGGATTTTTGATAGAGTAACCACAATGACCAGCCATGAGATACGCCAAAAATTTCTGGATTTTTTCGAAGCCCGAAAGCACGTCATCGTGCCCTCGTCTTCACTGTTGCCCGCAAATGACGCGACCACGCTTTTTACCGGATCAGGCATGCAGCCGATGATGCCGTATCTTCTGGGAGAGCCCCACCCGCTCGGGAAACGCATCGCCGATATTCAAAAGTCCTTTCGGGCCGACGATATTGATGAGGTGGGCGATAACCGGCATACGACATTCTTTGAGATGCTCGGCAACTGGTCATTCGGCGATTATTGGAAGAAAGAACAACTGGCCTGGATATTTGAATTTCTGACGAAAGAGGTCGGCATTGATCCGGCGCGGCTCTATGTGACGGTTTTTGCCGGTGACGAAAAGAACGGCATCCCCAGAGACACGGAATCCCCGGCTATCTGGAAACAGCTGTTCGAAGAGGCCGGCATTGATGCGAAAGAGGCCGATCTCATAACTCTCGCCAACGCATCAAAGGTCGGCATGAAGGATAGCCGCATATTTTTTTATGGTGCCGAAAAGAACTGGTGGTCACGGGCCGGGAGGCCGGACACAATGCCCGCGGGGGAGCCCGGGGGCCCAGATTCGGAGATATTCTATCAATTTGATGTTCCTCATGACCCTTCATACGGCAAAGAATGCCATCCCAATTGCGACTGCGGAAGATTTTTGGAGATCGGCAACAGCGTTTTTATGGAGTACAAAAAACTGCCTGACGGAACTTTCGAACTCCTCAAGCAGCGGAATGTTGATTTCGGCGGCGGTTTTGAAAGGATCACGGCGGCGGCACAAAACCAACCGGACATATTCTCGACGGACGTTTTCGAGCCGCTCATACAGATACTGCCGGATGACGGCGTTGATGAACGGGTCAAACGCATCATTACCGACCATAGCCGGGCGGCGGCGTTTCTTATCGCTGACGGCATAGTGCCCTCGAATAAAGAGCAGGGTTATGTTCTGCGCCGCCTGATGCGCCGGGTCATCGTCCAATGCCATCTGAACGGTATCGAACTCGAAGCCATCCATAACATCTTTGAAAAGATCGTTGAGCTCTGCGGTGCCTACTATCCCGAATTGAATATCGAGAAAATAAAATCGGCATTCGACGCGGAGAATGAAAAATTCCAGAAAACATTCAAGAACGGTCTTCGGGAACTTGAAAAGCTCGATTCTGTCGACGGCGTCTCCGCGTTCCGGTTATATGAAAGCTTCGGCCTGCCGTTCGAGGTCATCCGCGAGGTCGCCCGGAACAAAGCTTCGGGGCTGACCAGGGAAGATTTTGAGACAGAACGAAAGCGCCATCAGGAGATATCCCGCGCCGGAGCCGGGAAGAAATTCGGCGGACACGGAATGAAAGAAGGCGACCTGACGGCGGGGGATGCCGAAGAAATGAAGAAGAAAACCCGCCTCCATACCGCGACCCATATTATTGTCGCCGCGCTTCAGAAAGTGCTCGGCCAGAAGTTACCCCAGGCCGGTTCGGACATCACGGCTGAGCGTTTGCGTTTTGATTTTACTTTTCCGCGCAAGGTCACTCCGGAAGAATTGAAGCAGGCCGAAGATATCGCCAACGATATCGTAGCCAAAGATCTGCCGGTGACCGCTCAAGAGATGGATCTGAAGGAAGCACTGGATTCCGGCGCTTCGGCTTTCTTTAAGCTTAAATATCCGCCGCGGGTGAAGGTCTACACCATCGGCGACGAAAAGAACTGGTTCAGCCGGGAGCTCTGCGGCGGCCCCCACGTGACCCATACCGGCGAGATCGGCCGCATCACTATCACTAAGGAAGAGTCGGTTTCCGGCGGCGCCCGGCGCATCCGTGCAGTTGTGGACTAGCATCTTTGACGACCGGCTCCGGGCTCTGTTATCATAGATCTTGTCGAGGGATGTCTGTTGAGCAAAACAACAGTGAGTCCCAGTGACGGGATCAGGCCAAACCAGCCGTGCCGGCTGGGGTTGTAGGACCGGCTATCTGCTTGAACCATCGCAGGATCAAGCTAACCGGCTCCTGAGTACCTCGGGCATAAGTCACGCCGGGCAATACCGACGAAACCCAAGGGAATCCACCTGCTGATCACAGGTAAGCCTAAACACAGCATTGCCGCTCCGCACAACAACATCGTTTTGCGGCCATGCTGGCGGGACGGATGAGCCCGCACAGGCATCCTCGACTGGTTCTTTGCAAAGCGCCTCCACAGGCGCTCTTTGCTTTATTTGACCAAATCAGAATTTAATTGTAATATATGGGCATCAATGGACATTGAAAATGCCGGAACAGGCACTCGTCAGCGTATTCATTGATTTCCATAACATCTGCCCGACCAACCGCGGCTGGGACATGGATTTTGACCGCCTGATCGAACTGACCGACCGGTTCGGTACCGTTACCAACCGGTTCATCTATATCATCGATTTCGACATCATGCGGCTCGAACATGAGCGGCATGGCAGCGGGTTCGGGCACATGCTCAAAGACAAAGGATTCACGGTCCGCGAAAAGCAGATCCGGAGGGTATACGACACGCAAAAGGGGACCGTGCATTCGTTCGGCAATCATGATGTGGAGATCGCCATCGACGTGATGGACACTCTCCACAACGGTCCCGTCGACACCATCATGCTCTTTTCCGGCGACGGCGATTTCTGCCCGTTACTGAAACGGGTCCAGGAGCGCCGCAGAAAGATCCATACCATCGTGGTCTCATGGGAGAAACAGGCATCCCGCGAACTGGTCAGACTGGCTCACGAGTATATTCCGCTGGAGCGTCATAAGTCGGAGCTTCAGCTTCAATCAGACACCGCCCGAGCCTAATGCTCGGGTTTTCGTTATAATAAGTAGATAGACATCATGAAAAATTTCTGGCAACAACTCAAAAGACCGTTTTTTATTCTGGCGCCGATGGCCGATGTGACCGATATGGCCTTCCGGCAGATCGTGGTCTCATGCGGCAAGCCGGATGTTTTATTTACGGAGTTCGTATCATGCGACGGACTCTGTTCCGAGAAGGGCCGGCCGAAACTTCTTCCGCATCTTGCATTCTCCGATAATGAACGGCCGGTCGTGGCCCAGTTTTTCGGTTCCAAACCGGAGAACTTTTTCAAATGCGCTCAGCTCGCCAAAGAACTCGGCTTTGACGGCATCGATATCAATATGGGCTGTCCGGCCGGAAAAATAGTGAAGCAGGACAGCGGGGCCGGTCTGATACTCAATCCGGAACTGGCTAAAGAAATAATCCGTGAGACCAAGCGCGGGGCCGGCGGTCTGCCGGTCTCGGTCAAGACCCGCATCGGCTACAATAAAATAATCACCGAAGAATGGATCTCGCATCTTATAGAAGCGGGTCCGGCCGCTATCATTATTCACGGCCGGACGATGAAGGAAATGTCCAAAGTTCCCGCCCACTGGGACGAGATCGGTAAAGCGGCCGTGCTGTGCCGTAAAGCCGGCATTCCGATCGTCGGCAACGGTGATGTCATGAGCCATGCTGAAGGAATCGAGAAGGCGAGCCGCTACGGCCTCGACGGCATCATGATCGGCCGGGGAGTTTTTTTGAATCCCTGGTTCTTTGACCCGGCCGTGGATCCTGCCTCAAAAACACCCCGGGATAAGATAGCTCTCATGAAAAAACATATCGGATTGTTTACTCAATTGTGGGGTTCGGACAAAAATTTCGATGTCATGAAAAGGTTCATAAAGGTATATATCAATGATTTTGACGGCGCCAAAGAATTAAGGGCAGCTCTCATGACTGTTCGGCGTGCTGAAGATATAGATGGAATACTTGACCCGTGGTATACTGGCAATATGAATAAACCTAAACCAAAAGTCAGTGAGGAAGACGTCGCCAAAGAATTCGACAGAGTTCAGGATGAGTCAGAGCAGGATCAGGATAAAAAGCCGAACCCGACAGGAATTGATTCCGAATATACCGGCGATCTGGACGGCGATCCCGCCGACACTACGCCCGAGGAGGAAGAACTCGAGATCGACCGCGAGGAAAAACGCGAAAAGACTCAGCCCGAATAAAGAAGCGTAACTCTTTAACGTAGATGGCTTCAACAAAGATTATCAATGTTTTAAAGGATGACTCCTTTAAGGAGATCCTCGAACTCTTCAAAGCAACGCCGGCCGAGGAGGTTATCTTCGTCCTGCCCAAACGTTCGAAAGCATTTCAAAAAGAAGAGCATTTCTCCGAGCTCAAGAAGGAAACAAAACAGCTCGGCAAGGCCGTTTCATTTCTTTGTTCGAACGCGGAACTCAACGAAATGGCCAAAAAATACGGCTTTGACGTCCTGTTGACGCGCTCATCCTCGCCGGTCAGGAAGTCCGGCACGCCCCGCAGTGAATCGGGCTCCATCAGTATGGTCAACGAGATTGAAGATTTCTACGAACAAACTCCGGCGCCGGTCGTTCAACCAAAGCCGGTGCCTGAACCCTCGCGGCCGGAAGTTCCGGATGAGCAGGCGATTGACGAACAACCGGCCGATGACGGCGGACAAGATGAGGAGGACGAAATCGAAGCACCGGCCGCCCCTTCCCGCAAGATGCAGGATATCGTTCAGGTGGATTATGATAAAAAGCGGGATGTGAAAATTTCCGCTGTCCGTGAAAAACGGGCTCCCATAGATGTTCACCATGATTTTAAAAGCGAGGCCCTTGAACGGCGGGCGCTGGATGAGATAAAAACCGTCTGGCAATCAGGCACGTCCGTCATGCCGGCTAAGAAAGCGATACCGAGTTTCTGGTCCTCATGGCCCGGACCCAAACTTTCGGTCAAGAAGTTCACGCCCAAAAACGGCTACCATCGTACGATGGTCGGCTTTGGCGCAGTCGCGCTGGTACTGTTCGGCGTCGTCATATACATTTCGACCGGAACCGCCGAGATCACCATCAAGCCTCAATCGGAACCTCTCGACCTTAAATTGAACGTGACCGCGGCCGACACGGTTTCGTCGGTAAGCGTCGGCGACCTGAAGATCCCGGGGCAGCTGTTCACGATCGAAAAAAAGGTATCGCAGGATTTCCATGCGACCGGATCGCAGGACGTCGCCCAGAAGGCCCGCGGTATCATTACCGCGTATAATAAAACTTCCGCCGCCCAGCAGTTGGTCGCCACGACGCGCTTTGAGTCGGCGGATCATCATATCTTCCACACCCTGCAGGGAGTGATAGTTCCGGCCGCTAAAAATTCCACGGTGCCGGGCAAGGTCATCATTCAGGTCATAGCCGATAAAGCCGGCCAGGATTTTAATATCGCCGCCGGAACATTCACCATCCCCGCATTCCACGAAAAAGGAGACGCGGTAAAGTACGAAAACATTTACGGCCAATCCGATGCCGCGATGCACGGCGGCACCAGCGGTAAGGCAAGCGTCGTGGCGGCCGGCGATTACAGCCAGGCCAAAGACACATTGACGGACCGGCTGAAGACGTCGGTCAGCGACGAACTGAAGTCGGAGATCGCCGGATTGAAGGTCATCGGCGATTCCCAGGTCAATGTCGACAAGGTCGATTCAACGGCCGCGGTCGATGATGCCGCCGATACGTTCACTATGAATATCGCCGGCTCGCTCAAAACCGTCGGATTCAAAGAGTCTGACCTTCAGGGGCTTATCAGCCAATATGTCGACGCTAAGTACAGCCTGGTCGCACGGGCCGACTCTTTGGCCGTGGAATACCAGAACATCCAGTTCAATCCGATCACGAACGCCCTGAGCTTCACCGTTTCGGTCAAAGGTCCGGGATTCAAAAAGATAGACCAGGAGCGGCTTATATCGGACCTGATAGGTAAAAATGGCACTCAGATCCGGGATTACCTGAAGGGCCTTCCGGATGTCGCGTCAGCCAATGTCCTTTTGTCCCCGCTATGGGTCAGGTCAATTCCGCACGACCGGAGCCGGGTCCATATCATATTGTCCTATTAACCGTGTTGACATGGCCCGGGTATTTTGCTACCATACCAGGGCTGAGAAATCCTCCCGCGATCGGGGCTAGGCTCCAATCCGGGGTCCCCATGATTATTAAGTGGTGAACCCCTTTCTACCACTTTATGAGTGGCTTAATTTTTTCAGTAATCAATTGCCCAACCAACCGCAAAAAGAAAAACTCAACGCTGTGGTCATCGAGGCCCTTCCGGACACGAAATTCAAAGTCCAGCTGGAAGACGGCCGTGAGGTGCTTGTATATCTGGCCGGCAAAATGCGGCTTCACTATATCAAGGTCATGATCGGCGACAGAGTTGCGGTCGAACTGAGCCCGGACGGTTCCCGGGGCAGGATCACGTATCGTTATTAATAAAGAATCAGAAATTAGAACGTAACGCGCAAGTTATAATCGTGAGTGAGGAGCAAAGTGGAGGCTGAGCTTACACTTTGTCCGAACGAGCAGATTATACAACGTATAACATGAAAGTACGAGCAAGTGTAAAAAAGATGTGTACGAACTGCAAATTGGTCCGACGAAAGGGTCGGCTCTATTGCTTATGCACGAATCCGAAGCATAAACAGCGCCAGGGTTAAACAAAACATATGCCACGCATTCTCGGTATCAATATTCCCGATAACAAGAAAATAGAGTACTCTCTGCAGTACATCTACGGCATTGGCCAGACGGCCAGCGCTGTTATCTTGCGGTCTGTCGGAGTTGATCCGAACAAGCGCGCCAAAGACCTGACCGCCGACGAGATGAATAAGATCCAGAAGCTCATCGAAAAGAGCTACCGTGTAGAGGGCGACCTCCGCCGGGAGATCAGCCAGAACGTGAAACGCCTGAAAGAGATCGGCACCTGGAAGGGTGTCCGGCACGCGCGCCGTCTGCCGCTTCACGGCCGGACCAAGACTAATTCCCGCACGACCCGCGGCAATGTCCGGAAGACGATGGGTTCGGGCCGCAAACCCGCAGGAGAGAAGACATAATCGCTCATATAGATAACCACGATGGGTAAAAAGAAAATAATCACAAAAGAAGACGCGCCTCAGGCCGCCACTTCCGAACAACAGCCGGCGGCGGGTTCGGACACTCAGAAAAAGAACGCCAAGAAACAGGTCATCAACGGCATCGCGGTCATAAACGTTTCATATAACAACACGCTCATCTCGGTCAGTGATTCCAAGGGCCAGGTCATTTCATGGTCATCGGCCGGCCTGCTCGGGTTCAAAGGCACCAAGAAATCGACTCCCTATGCTGCCAATATGGTCGCTAAGGACTGCATCGAGAAAGCCAAGAAATACAACCTGACCAACATTAAGATCATTATCAAGGGCATCGGCCCCGGCCGTGAATCGGCTATCCGCGGACTGGCCGGCACCGGCATGAACATTCTGGCTATCCAGGATGCGACCCCGATCGCGCATAACGGCGTCCGACGTAAGAAACCGCGACGCGTATAACATTTTACTACCATGGCAAGATATACCGGACCACGAGAAAAAATAGAGCGGCGCATCGGCGAAAAGATCGGCATCAAGGGCCTGCGTTCGGTCATGGGCAAAACGTCCATCACCAAAAAGCCGTATCCGCCCGGCCAGCAGGGCCGCAAGCCGAGCCGCAAACTGTCGGAGTTCGGCCAGCAGCTGAAAGCCAAACAGAAAGTAAGGAACACCTACCGCATGCTTGAGAAGCAGTTCAAGAACTCCATCAAGCAGGCCGTCGCCTCGAGAAAAGAACCGTACGGGACCATCCTCAACGCGCTTGAGCACCGGCTCGATAACGTGGTCTACCGCATGGGCCTCGGCCAGTCCCGCGACCAGGCCCGCCAGCTCGTCAACCACGGCCACATACTGGTCAACGGCCGCAAGTGCGGCATCCCTTCGGCCCATGTTTCCATCGGCGACATCATTTCCGTCAGGGAAGGTTCCAAGAAATCCGCTTATTTCATGAACTTGGTCCCGGAATGGCTGCCCAAGCACGATCCGCCTTCGTGGCTCCAGTTGGACAAAGATACGATGACCGCGACCGTAAAGGGCCAGGCCACCACCGAAGAAAGCGGTATCCAGCCGACCGACCTGCAGGCAATAATCGAGTTTTATTCGCGGTAATAACAATGGCCATGCGCTGATTATTAAGGCGAAGAACCAAAAACACATGATACAGCTACCGGAACAAGTCAAAGTAATAGCGAAGAACGCCAACTGGGCCACGTTTGAGATCGGACCGTTGATGCCGGGATACGGCGCCACCATCGCAAACCCGTTGCGCCGGGCCTTATTGTCCTCGCTCGAAGGTTCGGCCGTCACCTCCATCAAGATCGGCAAGGTTGACCATGAGTTCTCAAGCATCCCGGGAGTCCTTGAAGACGTCATCCAGATCATTCTGAATGTAAAGAAGATCCGGTTCAATCTTCACGGCGACGGACCGGTCAAACTGCACCTTGAGGTCAAGGGCGAGAAAACAGTCTCCGCCCGCGACATCAAGGCCAATGCCGATGTCGAGGTCATCAATGCCGACCAGCATATCGCCACCCTCACCGACAAGAAAACCGAGTTCTCGATGGAGCTTGATATCGAAAAAGGCATCGGCTACGTTCCCGTCGAACAGCGCGCAAAAGAAAAGCTCGCCATCGGCGTCATCGCCATCGACGCGGCCTTCTCGCCGGTCCAGGTGGTCAATTTCAAGATAGAGGACGTCCGTGTCGGCCACCGCATCGATTTCAACAAGATCACCATGGAACTTGAGACCGACGGTTCGCTCCAGCCCGAAGCGGCCATGAAGAAAGCGGCCGAGATCCTTATCGACCATTTCAGAGTCGTTTCGGAAGTGGCGGTACCGGAAGTGAAAGAAGTAAAAGAGAAGAAAGAACCCAAAGCTAAAAAGAAATCCAAGTAATCACCCATGCGACGCGGCTATCACCGAAAATTCGGACTCACGACCAAGCTCCGCAACGCCCTCTACAAAGGGCTGGCGACGGCATTGATAGACCACGGCCAGATCAAGACGACCCAGGCCAAGGCCAAGTCCCTCATCCCGGTCATGGACCGGCTGGTCACGCTGGCCAAACGCCAGAATCTGAACGCCCGGAGAGAGCTGCTCGGGCATGTCGGTGAAAAAGCCGTCAAGAAACTGATGGGCGAGCTTGCCCGCGAGTTCGCCGACCGCCAGGGCGGTTACACCCGCATGATCCGTTTGGGCCAGCGTAAATCCGACGGTGCCGAAATGGCATTAGTGGAGTTCACCCGTGGCCACACCCATAACGCACCGACACCTACACCCGCAACAAAATAATGACCACATACGAAATAGACGCAACAGACAGGGCATTAGGCAGGATCGCAACCGAAGTGGCGACGGTTTTGCGCGGCAAACATCTGCCTTCCTATGAGCCGAACAAGATGCCTAATATCGAAGTCGTCATCAAAAACCTCGATAAGGCCAAATTTACCGGCAACAAGCTCGATCAGAAAATGTATCACCACTATTCCGGATACCACAGCGGCATCAAGAGCCGGACCATGGGCGAGCGCTGGGAGAAAGAGCCGCAGAAGTTATTGAGCCATATCGTATACCGCATGTTGCCGGTCAACAAAACCCGCGATAAGATAATCAAAAATATCAAGTTCAAATAATTAAAAATGAGTAATCGAATCAAATAGAACGCTGCTGGTTTGACCGAATGCGAGGCAGATCCGAGTATTGCGACGATATGTACTGTGGTACATTGAGGAGCAAGCGGAAGATCTAACGAAGCAGGTCGGTCAAAAGCCGCTCGAATGCCCAAGGCAAGAGCGTGCGGCCAGCAAGTTATATAAATATGCCTACCAAGAAACCCGTAAAACATAAGGTTGTCCATAAAGCTCCGGCACATCCGGCGCCGGCAGTTGCGGAACCCGAAGTCGAGATCAAAGCCGTCCCGCTCGCCGGTCTTGATGTTGTTCAGGACACCGAGAGCACCGAGGAGAAGGCGAACGGCACCGAGAAATATTTCCAGTCCGTCGGCCGGCGCAAGGAATCCATCGCCCGCGTCCGTTTATATACCAAGAAAGCCTCCGATACCGTCGATGAAGAACGGGCTTTGGTGACCGTCAACGACAAGAACTATATCGACTATTTCCAGGATGTGAACCTCCAGCATGTCGTGGAGTCGCCTCTGCGCAAGCTCAAATCATTGAACCGTTTCAAGGCCACGGTCCTGGTCCATGGCGGCGGCATTGCCGGCCAGGCCGGCGCCATCAAGCATGGCATCTCCCGCGCATTGGAACTGTTTGATCCGAACTTCCGCAAGAAGCTCAAGAAGTCCGGCTTCCTGACCCGCGATTCAAGAATCAAAGAACGCCGCAAATACGGCCTCAAGAAAGCCCGCAAGGCCCCGCAATGGAACAAACGTTAAGCGTTTTGAAAACTCCCGCCTCGCGGGAGTTTTCTTTTCCATTGCGGGGACGTATGGGGTCGGGAGCGGCGTAACGCTCCCGTGGAGGAAGTTGGGAACCGCCTGGTTCCCAAGAGGAGGACGATGCTAGGCATTGCCGAGTCATTGTCCGACGACCCGCATTGGAATAAACATTCGGCACCGGAGCTGTTGATATAAATCTATTGCGTAAAATTTATTCTTCAGCTATAAAGAGAAAGATATGAAACAAGACGGCCAAAGGGGACCATTAAATATCAAGGAGTGATTTGTAGGAAACCGCCAACGTGCGGGTTTTGTCTTAAATAGGGGTAAAAGAATGGACAATTAATGGATAATCAATGGACAAGATTAAGGGTTAATTGATGGAATAAAATCTAACATGATAAACTCTCTGCAACAATTCATAAATGATTGGAAAGATACTAATTGCTACGACCGCATTAAATGTCCCGTCTGCGGAAGATATTTCCGTAGAGGGATAGGTCTACAGTTGCATTTATATACGGCTGCTCATTACTCTGTTGGTAGAGCGGGCCCGCTTGATCCAAAGAAAGTTGACCAAGAACCAAGACATCTGGAGTTGAGGAAGATGCTCTTTGAGGAAGAAAAGAAACTTCCTTGGTGGTGGCGGTTTACTACTTATTCCGGTATCTCTCATAACTGGTTGAATAAACTGCGATGGCGAAATAATTCGCGCTAGCCGTTCAGTGAGTTTTAATCCTTACCCCTGATTGTGATTAGAGAGCAGTGCTAACTAAATAAGGGCACGTCAATTTCTACGGAGATTGAGCAGGCCTCGAGCTAATTCAATTGGGATGCACCCCCGACGATGATCGGGAGTCATACACCCCTGATATCATCGTCGGGGGTAAGGATTAAAAATCATGAAAGCAGAACATAAATTCTATACCCTCGGTATTCTGATTCTTGCCGGAGTCAGTTATTTTGCCCTGACTTACAAAGTTTCTCAAGCCCCTAATCTTAGCGCTAACCTTGTGTCTAATAGCTTGGAAACTCCAATCACTACGCCTACCCGCACTTCCCAAGACGGGATCGTTCATAGCTCTGCAGACTTTATCAGCAGTGATCCGCAAAGCCCCGTTCTTATGCTGGAGGGCTTTTCAGACTATTCACTAAAGATCGAGAAAGGATTTATGGACGGTGCCGTTAGTGAAACCCGCTGGAGGTATCTGGAGGTTTTTAAAAATAAAACGAGCATACTTAAAATTGATTCCGAGTCCGATCAATTTGCATATGGCTATGAGTTTGCAGGATATGACCGTTACGATTTTAATGGCAATAGCTATTTTGTTTTTCAAGACTGGTGTGGTGGTGCTATTTGCACTGGGGAACTGATCCCTCTGGTTATGGGAAAGGATGGTCTTAAGCACGGCAACGCCGTTGATTGGCCAGTTTATTACTCGGAAGGCTATTCTCATAAGAACGGAGAACTCTATATCTATTTCTACGATAAATCGACTCAATCTCTGGGGCCTATGTTCAGATTTGATAAAACATCCGGCAATTTAATTGAGC
Organism: Candidatus Yanofskyibacteriota bacterium; assembly: GCA_023245235.1. Classification (GTDB taxonomy): domain Bacteria; phylum Patescibacteriota; class Minisyncoccia; order 2-02-FULL-40-12; family GWA2-44-9; genus JAHFKT01. The sequence goes on along the minus strand of JAHFKT010000002.1, from coordinate 22,564 downwards.
AAAAAGTCAAATAGATGCTCGGCCCTCACCAAGCACCAAGCTTCGGGCCTGCGCAGCTTCTCGCTGAAGACATGGGGCTTCGCTTTCGCAGGCCTTCACAAAAGAACCGTTATGTGGTATAATCTAGGGCAATAGAATTTGAAAGATTCTCGGCATTGGAGCCAGTTAGGAAATTGAAATAAATGATATGAATCTATCTGATAAAGAAGAATTAGAGCAGAATCTGGATTTAATTAGCGAAGGATTAAAAACTGACCCTAAATACGTAGGGGCGCTACACGGCACAAAAAGAATTTTAAGTGCTCAGATACATATTGCAATTCTAGAGAAGACACTGGAGGGTTATCGCCAAGTTTTAAAAATTAATCCTGAAGATGTCGAAGCACTTAACAACAAAGGTCGGTTTTCAGCATATCAGGGGTTTATCTCACTATATATTGGCAAATATCATGAGGCGTTGATCAGATATCAAGAGGCCCTGGAGGCTGATGACGGAATATTAAATATTGATCCACAGAATATATTAGCACTAAATAATAGGATCACTACTTTAGCCAATATCGGATTTTGTTTCAGAAATCTTGGTAGACACAAGGAGGCCCTGGAGGCTTATATTGAGGTGTTAAAAATTGAGCCAACAAATGTATTAGTGCTAAACAATAAAGGAGTTGCCTTGTACGAAATTGGCGATCATCAAAATGCCCTGAAATCTTTTGATGAAGTTTTAAAAATTGAGCCAACAAATATGAATGCATTAGAGAATAGAGCGCAGGTATTGGCGAAAGAGAAGACAACGGCCATCCTCCCGGTACTAGGCGAAGGCGTGGAGAATGTAAACATAAAGGGTCCTTCTGTACTCAAATCTGATCCAGTAGATAACCGAGTTCGTGCAACTTCGGCCACCCAACGAAGTCAACCACAAGTGCCGACAAACATTCCCTCTTCCTCGTACGTTAAAGATGTAACAACAATACCCGTACTCGGACCAATTCTTCGCATCATTGGCTACGGAATATCTCTAGTGATTCTAATTCCTCTTGCGATTTTTGCCTGGCAGGCAGTCCTTTTCTTGATTGGTGGCTGGATTGTTGTGAAGATTGTTGCGGAGATTATTGAGCATAATACTCCGGAGCGTAGAGCGGAGAGGGCGCGGAAACTGGCCGAAGATGCTCGCATACGTTCGGAGAACCAAGAGAAGATACGAATAGAGGCGGAGCAAAGAAGGCAAGAAGCGTGGATTGCATATACCAAACTACGAAAAGAAATAGAGAGCATGCCCGAATATCAGAATTGGAGAAAGATCGTTTTTGAAAGATTCGGCAGAAAGTGCGCCATCGCCACATGTGACAAAACGGAAAATCTGGAGATTCATCACCGGTATAAATCATTTTATGGCATATTACGAGACTATAGGATAACTAATACTGCCCAGGCCTGTGGATGTGCCGCGTTATGGGACCCGAATAACGGCGAACCATTATGTAAGCCGCATCACGACCAAACAAAGAGCAGCTTATATTATCATGCGGCAAAAATTGTGATGGGTGTTTCGTGATAGGTAAACTAACTATATAGAAATGCCTTTCTCAGAAGAATACAAAAAACTTAAACCTGGAGTCGTAGCTATTGTTTCTAGAATCTCACAAAGGCCCGACTTTCCAGACATTATTGGTACTGGATTTATAGCTCACGAAGATGGGATTATTGTTACAAATAATCACGTTATTGAATTAATAAAGCAATTACCGAGGAAAAAGGGGGCTCCGGGCGATGAATGGCCGATCAGTGTTATGTATTTACACAGTATACCTGGCAAGGGCATGGCGGAATTATTCATGGACGTTGAAGCTGTTGCGACACTAGGACGCGAAAAACCAGTAGAAGGTATTCACTATGGTCCGGATGTACCTGATATTGGACTGATATACGTAAAAGTAAAAGGACTCCCTTCGCTCGAACTGGAAAAAATTTTTGACCTCCAAGAAGGTGACGAGGTTTATATGTCGGGATATCCGCTAGGAACTGCGACGCTTCGTGCTCCGGGTTGGATTCATCAGATCAATCCGGTACTGCAACGAGGAATCGTAAGTGCTATTCAGCCGTTCCCGTGTGCTAAGCCTCACGGATTGCTTATTGATGCCGTAGTCCAGGGTGGAGCAAGTGGTTCTCCAATTTTTAATCCAAAAACCAATAAGGTTACTGCTTTGTTATACGCGGGCATTATTGATAATAAAAATATTTCTCTACCGAATGACATCAGACTTCCTTATTATACCGATACATCGCTTACTTTAGCTATACCTGCATATATCGTTTCTGAAATTTTAGAATTTTCAATGAGAAATCTTAAAGATAGGGAAACGGGTTTAATCATAACCCGCGATGTAAACAATCATCCAACCTTAGAACACATACTAAATACGTATCCGGTAATAACTAAAACACCAAAGAAATCGACAGAAGGATCGGAGATAGTGGCGGCTTCAGAGATTGATTTTCCTAAGTAGTCACTTATGTTATCTTCGACTAAAAATATCCCAAAACCCGCCAGTCGGCGGGTTTTGGGTTGGGAAATTGATGACGTTGGGAACGTTGTGGTACCATAAGACCGAGAACATGACGAATCACACGAACAAAAATATTAAGGCGGTAGTTTTTGACTACGGAGGAGTCATAGAATTAGAAGCCGGAGACATGAGGAAATCTATCGCCGACTTGTTGGGCGTTTCTTTCGATGAGTTCCGAAATGCCTATTTTAAGTACAATCATCTGTCCAATGTAGAAAATTTGAGCTGGGAAGATATGATAGTAAAAGTTGTTGCAGAGTTTAACGATAGTCCCGAGATAGAACGCAAAGTCAGAGCGATGGTACGTGATGCCAACTCGAAAAGAGAGATGAACAGTGAACTGTTGGTCCTATTACCGGTACTCCGGCAGTTAGGATTGAAGATCGGCATATTGAGCAATAACACCTCGGACTTAAGAGAGCGTCTGCGCGAGAAGAACATAACCGATCTGGTGGATGAGGTCGTTGTTTCTGCGGAGATAGGATTTCAAAAACCTCACGAGGGAGCCTTCCGGGTCATATTTGAGAAGCTTCATGTGAAGCCGGAAGAAGTGGTTTTTGTTGACGACGCGGTGAAAAGCCTGGAAAAATCCGCTGAGATCGGTTACGTGCCGATACTGTTCAAAAATAACGAGCAGCTGAAAGCTGATCTAAAAGAACTCGGAGTAGCTTTGCCGTAAAGATGTTCGGGGTGCTGCAGATTGTATTGATTTTTTAAACAAAATATCGTCTAATTCAAGGACAAATCAGTTCTTATGGACGACATCGTCAACCGGTTCGCGCACGAGCTTGCCCAGGCCATCGCCGAGGCGATCGCCGGGAATCCTCAGGTCGAGACATGCCGCGAGAAAGCACGGGCGGCGGGATTCGAAATGAGGCTGTCGCTCGAAGCCGTTGTTCACTTCGTTCACCGCCCGCCCGCCACCACGAGCACCGCGCTTATGAAAGTCCCGCCGGCCGAACACGCCGAACCCCGGATGCCCGGCAGTCCGGACATAACCGCCAACGACCGGCGCTTCCTGCGCTCTCTGCGCATCGCCGCGGACGAAACCGCAAAGTAGAACGGAGCCCCCATCGGGGCTCTTTGATTTTCAGAAATTGATGATGTCCGGAGCCTATTGCTATGCTAGAATGAAGTCTGAATATGCCGATTCTGAAAAAACAGGTTGTTATTATTCATGGGGGAGACACCTTTGAAACCTATGGAAGGTATTTGGATTTTCTCCGGAATTACAAGATCGACATCGAACGGTACAAGACGAGCAAGGATGACTGGAAGCCGGGATTGAGACAAAAACTGGGCGAGGGTTACGAGGTTATCCTGCCGGCCATGCCCAACAAGACGAACGCCAGATTCAAGGAATGGAAACTGTGGTTCGGGAAGCTCATTCCTTTTTTGAACGACGGGGTTATCCTGATGGGGCACTCTCTTGGCGGGTCCTTTGTCGTAAAATATCTGTCCGAAAACAAATTCCCCAAAAAGATAAAGGCTGTGTTCCTTGTCGGCGCGGTCTATGATACAGACTGTGACGGATATTCTTTGGCCGGCTTTGCTTTGCCGCATACGTTAAACTTACAAACTGAACAGATCTACCTGTATCACAGCACGGACGACCCGGTCGTTCCGTTCTCTGCTCTGGAAAAGTACAGGAAAGCTTTGCCGAAAGCCCATACCCGGATTTTTGATGACAGGAAACATTTAAATCAGGAGGAATTTCCGGAACTTGTTGAAGATATTCGTAATCTGGACGATTAATGCTATAAATACCGTATGATAAAGCTCAATTATGCGCACTTGTGTGACTACGCTTTCCTGTCGCAGGACGGCAAGGTTAATGTCATCGGTATCTTCGGGGCCATCTCCGGTAAACAGTTCCCGCTTACACATCCCCGGTTCTCTTTTGTGGCCAATCTGAAGGTGGGCACACGGGGAATGTACGACGGAGTCGTAGCGATTCTCGACCAGGGCGGGAAACCGGCCGTTCCCGAACTGAATTTCAAACTTGAGACAAAAGAGGATAACCAGTCCCCGAATCTTATCCTCAATTTTGAGAATGTGAGTTTCCAGAAACCCGGCCGGTATTCCATCCGGATAAAGGTCGGCAAAGATGAGATAGCCAACATGCCCATCGAGCTCATTCAGGCCAATTAGATCAGACACCCCGCCCGGGGTGTTTTTGATTGACAGAACCACAAAATATCGGTATCTTTTTACCGCAGAAAACAGATGACTTACTGGACTCCGTTAGGCAGCCATACGAGCGTCAAAAACCTGATGCCGAACTGGATACGTCTGGCAGGTGTAGTTCTTCTTTCGTCGGCACTCGTTTTTCAGCTTGAACGATATGCCGTAACGGGAACGTTATCGGTCGGTCCGTTCTTTGTGCTCTTGGGAGCTTCACCGCTGGTCGAGGCCTGGTACACCCGCAAGGTTTATACTGGTCTCTGGCCGAAGCTCTATCTGCTGGTGCCGTTCTCTTTTATCCTCTTTGGCGTCTACCGGATGTTCATGAAGCCCTGACGGGCTTCTTTACTTTGTCCGGCTCAATTTAAAACTCCACCGAACGGTGGAGTTTTAAATGAGAGCTTGTTCTTACGCAGAACGTCTTTTGCCGGGATCCACCGCGGCGCTCATTTCGTCCAGGGACTTCTTGAGGCTCTTTCTGACCGAATGTTCAAGGGCCTGGCTGTTTGATTTCACCGACTTGATGAACTCCTGAGCCGCCTGTTTCCTGTCCTTGGCCGGCAGGTCTTTTTTCAGTTCAGACAAATACTTTTCGACCTTCGTGACCGTCAGGTCCAGTAGTCCCAGACCGACCAGGAGTGATTGCCTCATCGCATCATTCGCTTTTTGAGATTTTGTTTTTGACATGGTTATCTTCTTCAAAGTTATTGTTAGTTTTTTCGACCTTGTTAAAAAGAATTGTAGACTAGTTCATCCGGACCTGCAAGGTTTCACGCTCTAACTTATGCATTCTTGACGAGGATGTCGCCGATGATGTCCGCCGCCTCGCCGACGCGGTCAGCGGCGTTCGACAGATGGCGGTACACCTCGCGGGTCTTCATTATCCTGATGACATCTTTGGTCTTGAAAAGCTCCACCAGACCTTCGCGGTAGAGGTGCTCGACCTCATTCTCTGATTTTTTCGCGCGTACAAGATTCGCGGCGCACACGTCAAGGTTCTTCTGGAGATTC
>JAHFKT010000002.1:4046-16792 GCA_023245235.1 Candidatus Yanofskyibacteriota bacterium | reverse complement strand
GAGAAAGCGAGGTCTTTCGAAGCGCTGGAGAGAACCCCCACCATCTTCTTTATATGTGCGTCGGGTTCTATCTCAAAGAGGAGTATTTCTTCCACGGTCGATTTCGCATAGTCGATGACGTCGTCCATGGCGCGGGAAAGGGCGTAGATGTCCTCGCGGTCGATGGGCGTCACGAACGCGCGGTTCAGATCGTCCACCAGCGCGTGGCGGAGATCGTCAGCGTCTTCCTCGAACCGGTCAACGGCTGTCGCATGCTCCGGCGTGGGCGCTTCAATGAAATCCACCAGCGCGGCAAGCCCTTTCTCGACATTATCGCCATGCTTTAGGAGGAGTTCGAAGAAATCGGTTTTTTTTGAGAAAAGTTCCATACTCGGAGTGGGTTCCCTCGCCCGCATAGCGCGGCGATTAAGGGAACTCTGTCGGAAAATATAGTTAATTCATAATAGCACGCACGATGAAGAATAAAACCCAGGCCAGCGCGCCGCTGACGGGAATGGTGATGAGCCAGGCGACGCCCATGTCCCTGGCCACGAGCCAGCGCACCATCTTCGGACGGAATGCCGCTCCCGCTCCCATGATGGACGAGGACATGACCTGGGTCGTGGAGGTCGGAAAGCCCAGCAGAGCCGTAGTGAACATCGTGGCGGAGGCCGCCACCTGGGAAGCGAAGGCGTGGATAGGCCGGACCTTATAGAGACCGGCGCCGAGTTTCTTGATGATACGCCAGCCGCCGGTGGCCGTACCCAGAGCGATCGCGATGGAGCAAATAAGGACAACCCAATGCGGTACCGTAATGGCGCCGGTGGCCGAAGGCGCGTAGAGACCGAGAATGATAAGTGCGAACGTAATGACCCCCATGGTATTTTGGGCGTCGTTCGTGCCGTGCGTGAGCCCGAGTGTCACGAGCGACGCTATCTGGAGCCGTTTGAAAACGACGTTCACGTGGGGCGTAAACCAGCTCGATGATATGAACGTAAGTTTTGTAAAAAAGTACGTTATCACAAACCCCAGGACCGGCGAGAGCGTCATGACGAGAATGATATGCCCGACTTTGGTCCAGTGTATCGGCGAAGCGCCCCAGCCCGCGAGGAACGCGCCCACCAGCCCTCCGATGAGCGCGTGCGAAGAGGAGGAGGGGATGCCGAAGTACCAGGTCGCGAGATTCCATACGATGGCGGCCGTGAGGGCCGCGATAATGACGGCCGGTCCCTGTCCGCCCATGCGGAGCAGGCGCGGATCGATGATGCCGCTGCCGATGGTCTGGGCCACGGCGGTGCCCAGGAAATACGCCCCGACAAAGTTAGCCGCGCTTGCTATGACCAGGGCAGTATCCGACCCCAGGGCCCGCGAAGAGATGACCGTAGCGACCTGGTTCGCGGAATCATGAACGCCGTTCGTGAAATCGAACACGAGCGCGAGCGCAATGACGATAACAGCAACGATAACTATCATGGATAATATGAACGCCGAAACTGAGAACGACGTTCAGAGTTAGAGATTGATGATGTTCGGAGCGCTCCGGTTATCTATCTCGATGACCTTGAAACCGTTCGCGTCGAAGACAATGTGGTCGTTGTCCCGAAACCAGGCCGCGGCTTTGATAGGGTAGGCGAAGCGGGCCAACAGCAATGAATCGCCGGCTTTGTGGTAGGGCTGATAATCAGTATCGTTGAGCCAGTGGACCCACAACTGGCCGCCGGTGAACCAGGCGATCTTTTGGCCGTCTTCGGACGGAATTACCTTTATCACATTGGCGGCGATGCGTTCCGAACCTTGCGCCCCTTGGACATACAAGCTCCCGTTGAGGATAAAATAGGGCGCGGTCTGGTCCGGGGTCGGAGTCGGACTGGGTTTGGGGGTCGGGGTCGGTTTCGGGGTCGCCGTTGCTGATACGGTCGGAGTCGGCGAAACGAGGACGGGATAGAGCAGGTCCTGGATCTCTTTTCTGACATTATTCCGGTCGTCGCCGGTCAGGGGCAGGATGATGATGCGGGAAAAATCCTGGACGAATCCTTCCTGGACCTCCACCTTTTTCTGCCATGATGAGTAGCCCTGCTTCTGAACGCCCACGGTATAGGTGCCGGGCAGAAGCCCGTCCAGACCGGCGCTGTTGCTCAAGAATGAAGTGGTCTTGGTGACGGCGCCGTTCAATAGCACGGTAGCATCGGTGTTGACCTTGATATATATGGCCCCGGTACGGATGAAGCGGCGCTCGGAGAAGCTGTACGAGTAGCCCTGGGCATAGATCAGTACGACGTACGTGACCGCCAGAAATATGATGATGGCGCAATAAAAAATTATCCTGCGGGTAGCTCGTGTCATAGGAAAAATTATACCGTAATTATACTCCGCCCTCAACCGTCATGAGCGACGGTCAAAGTGCCGACTCGACCGATGACCGGATTGCGATTGCTTTTTGGGGAGAAAAAAGCTATAACAATACCCATATGGCACGGTCTATCGGCATCGATTTAGGCACTACGAACACCGTCGTATTCGTCCCGCAGAAAGGGATAGTCATCAATGAACCGTCAGTGGTCGCGATTTCGGTTCTCGACAATAAGATCCTCGCCATCGGCAACAGCGCCCGGGAAATGATCGGCCGTACGCCCGAGAGCATCGTTATTTCGCGGCCGCTGGTCGACGGAGCCATCGCCGACTATCGGGTCACCGGCGCGATGCTCCGTTATTTCATCAAAAAAGCCGGGGGCTTTTTGTCATTTATGAAACCCGAGGTGCTGATATCGGTGCCGGCCGGTATCACATCGACCGAACGGCGCGCGGTCATCGAAGCGGCGCTTCATGCCGGTTCAAAAGCCGTATACCTGGTCAAAGAGCCGGTCCTTGCCGCCATCGGCGCCAAGATACCCATCAACAGTCCTTCGGGCAATATGATACTTAATATCGGCGGCGGCACCACGGAACTGGCCGTCATTTCGCTGGGCGGGATCGTGAGCTCCCAATCGGTCCGCATCGGCGGCAACAAGCTCGATGTGGCCATCGTCGAATACATCAAAAAAAAGCACGGCCTGGCCATCGGCGAGCGGACTGCGGAGCTCATCAAAACGAACATCGGCAGCGCCATCAGGCAGAGCACCGAAGAAAATATCAATATCAAGGGCCGGGACCTGACCTCGGGCTACCCTAAAACAATAGAAATTTCTTCCAATGAGATCACTGAAGCGCTTTCGGAGAACCTCCGGGAGATCGTCCAGATAATCAAAGCGGTATTGGAGGTCACGCCGCCCGAGCTTTGCGCGGATATCATGGATAAGGGCATCGTCATCTCCGGCGGGGGAGCATTACTGAAAAATATCGACGTTCTCATCACCAGGGTCACCGGCGTACCCGCCCGGATCGCGGACGACCCGCTTTTCTGCGTCGCCCGCGGCACCGGCACGGTCCTGGAAAACCTCGACGCCTACAAAAAGAACGTCATGGCAAAACGGTAAATCAAAAGGGGAGCGCGATGCTCCCCTCCAGCCTTTCGGCCTACCACTGCTTCAACGAGTACTCCAGTCCTTCACGGAGAGTCTCGAGCTCCCGATCCGGCACCCGCTTGCGCGATCTCTTGAGTGCGCTGATGGCCCGCCGGACGGCGAAGTCGGCATGATCGAGGCGGCTCAGCAGAAGGTTAAGCCCCGTCTCGCCCGGCTCCAGCCTCCGGATGGAATAGCCGTTGAGCGGCCCGTCAAGCTCCCAGATGGCCTGAGTCAGCCTGGAACTGAACAGTGCCAGCACCCCGAATCCCTCGCGTGATTCGATGCCGATGCGCCACGGGTACTTCGGAAGCCCCGTCTCTCCCAACCCGGTCACGATGATCCGGGCATCGGGATCGTGGTCATTCAGTCCGATGTCAGCCCGGTTCAGCAACATCTCCGGCGTGATCTCCCGATTACCCCAGTAGACATAGAGCCGCATGGAATTCCTCCATCTGCTGCGTTTCGCTTTTGCCGGTACACAGCCACCGTTTGCCTCATTTGAGGCTCGCAAGGTACGATCCTGAATTTATATAACAAAAATGACCAAAAGTCAAGTTCCGGGACCTCGAAAAACATGTTAAATTTCAGCCATGAAACTGGCTCTGGTACATGATTGGCTCAATACGCTCGGCGGAGCCGAGCGAGTGCTCATTGAACTGCATAAAACTTTTCCGCAGGCACCGATCTACGTGCTTTTTTATGATAAAAGATTCGTCCGGCAATGGCTGCCCGATGCGGCCGTCCATGCCAGCTTTCTCCAAAAAATTCCGTTCATAACCCGGATCTATCCGATGCTGGCTCTTCTGATGCCGATCGCCATAGAGTCATTTGACCTTTCGCACTTTGACCGGGTCATTTCTTCTTCGGTCACGTTTTCCAAGGGGCTGGTCCTGAAGCCGTCCACGAAACATATCTGTTACTGCTACAGTCCGGCCCGGTTCTTGTGGGACCGCCATGCGGAATATATCAACGGCCGGGAATATCCGTGGCTGACCAGAATATCCCAGCACTTATTGCGGCTGTGGGATTACAGCGCCGCGGACCGGGCCGATCATTTCGTGGCCATATCAGAGGCCGTCAAAGACCGTATCGGAAAATATTACCGCAAAGAGGCGACGGTCATCTATCCGCCGGCGACGCTGACGGCCCGGCCGGAAAAGATTGTTCCGCATCAGGATTTTTATCTCATTGTTTCGCGCCTGTACGATTACAAGAACATCCGTCTGGCCATCGAGACGTTCAATAAGCTCGGCTATCCGCTGGTCATCATCGGGGACGGACCGGATCGGAGGGCCCTGGAACGGGAAGCGAAAAAGAACATCGTATTCCTGGGAGCCAGAGATGACGCAACGCTGGCCTCGTACTATAACGCATGCAGGGCTTTCATAATGCCCCAGGAAGAGGACTTTGGCCTGACGCCGGTTGAAGCCATGCAGTTCGGAAAACCGGTCGTGGCGCTCCGGAAGGGAGGCGCCCTGGAAACTGTTGTCGAGGGGCGTACCGGCGAATTCTTTGACGATGCAATTCCCGAAGCGATGGCCGATGCCATCGGGAGATTGAATGCCCGCTATACATCCTACTATCCCACCGAGATCAAAGAACATGCCAAACAATTCTCGGCAGAACGGTTCAAGGCCGCTATCATGCAGGTACTCCAATGAATATCACGGTCATCACCCTCAACTACAACGGCGCCGAAAGCACCATCAAGCTCCTTGAATCCCTGAAGGGTCAGACTGACCCTGATTTTTCTATCATTGTAGCCGATAACCGGTCCTCGGATGTAGAAAAGCTCCGCGATCACATTGGCGGCACGGCTATTCATCTGATCGAGAACGGAGATAATCTCGGCTTTGCGGGAGGTAATAATCCGGCGTTGCGCTATGCCTTCCAAAATGGCTCTGACTGGGCCGTTTTGATCAATCCCGATACCTGGGTCGAGACTGACTTTATCGCCCGCCTGAAGGCGGTTTTAGGGGCCAAGACGGGCCTCGTGGGCCTGCCCCTGGACGAGGGCGGGCAAACCGCTTATGGCGGCGTAGTCCGGTGGTTCCGGCCGAGTTTAGGACATGCATACGGCAGGATCTCCGAGGAGGAATCTTTATCGGGCGACTACTATCCGATAGGGGGCGGACTCGCCATCTCGAAAAATGCGTATCAAAAGATCGGCGGACTGGATGAAAAATATTTCCTTTATTTCGAGGATGCCGACTATGCTCTGAAAGCGAAGCGCGCAGATATTCCGGTCGGGTTTACCGCGGAGCCGGTCATCCATCATGCCGTCTCGGCAACTACCAGGAAGCTCGGTTCGCCGCTGCTGCTGCGGTATCACTACCGTAACGCGCTCTATTTTAATCATAAGAACGGTCCGGCATCAGTTCCATGGCTGATCTGGTTCTGGAGCGCCGGTATTATCGCCAAGCAACTGTTGAAGATCGCGTTCGATATCCATCCCGCAGAATCCCGTGCCATTCTGGCCGGGGTCGTGGATTTCCATCAGAACCGGATGGGCCGGATATCACACGGGAAAATTAAGATCGGGATCGAATGCGAGAATCTGGAAGACGGCCAGTCGCGATGGGGCATCGGCCATCTGACCCTCAACCTGCTGGAAGAGTACGCGAAAGATCCGATCTGGCACGACCAGTACGAACTGTATCTGTATTTCAAGAATTCCGTACCCGCCGATCCGGTGCTCAAAAACCCGATATTCAAAAAAAGGGTCAGCGGCACCCGGTCGTTCAATATCTTTTATCATATCCTCATGCCGCTCCGGGCTCTGTATGACCGGCTCGACTGGATGTTCTTCCCGGCCTACATGCTGCCGCCTCTGTATGCCGGCAGTTCGATCGTCCTTCTGACCGGCGATGTGTATTATGAGTACAAAAGGGGATCGCTGCCGTTCCGTTACCGTCTGGCCTACGGACTGTTCACTAACTGGGCCGCCAGATCCGCCACGAAGATCATGGCCATATCGGAATCCTCGAAGCGGGAGGTTTCGCACCTCTACGGCATCGGGCCGGAGCGGATATTCGTTTCCCGCCTGGGCGTGGAAAATCCGCCGGCAAGCAACGAAAACAAGTACGGACAGTATATATTGTATGTCGGCCAGATGTTTCCGCGCCGGAGCGCCCGTGAATCGCTGCGGGCGTTCGAAACGATCGCTCCCGGATTCCCGGACCTGAAGTTCATCCTGGTCGGACGCGATAAATACCAGCCGGCGGTCATCGCAGAAATGGTCCGGACGATAAACGAAAAGCTTGGATCGGAGCGGGTTATCCATTATGATTATATAGAGAGCGACCGCACGATCCGGGACCTGTATGCTCACGCGAAGCTGTTCGTCTATATCTCATCACATGAAGCATTCGGCCTGCCTCCCGTTGAAGCCGCCGGATACGGCGTGCCGGTCGTGGTTAAGGATTCCGATATCAACCACGAACTCTTCGGCGATGCGGCATTTTTCGTCCGTGACCAAAAAGATATCGCCGGCCTGGCCGCAACATTGAAAGATGCGCTTACCAACCCGGAAAAGCGCTCGTACATGACCGGACAATATGCGGTCCTGATCCCGAAGTTGAGCTGGCATGAGTTCGCTGTCCGATTTTTTAAACAATTCTCGGCATGATACGCAAACTACTAAATCCGCTATTTTTCCTGCACCTCGTATTTGTGGTCCTGATACTGGTCGGCACACTGCCGAGATATTTAGTTGTGTACGAGGCCGGACTGCTGGCGGCGTACTTTCTCTTCGCCCCGATAGAGGACGGGATCATTTTTTTTGTCCGTTCGATACCGCTTTTTATCGCCATCCCGCTAACTGCCGGCTATGACAACCTGAACATGTGGCGGATCTTCTCCGGCATCATATTCTGCCGGTGGTTCTTTTCGGCTGCAACGTTGCGCTGGATGCGGACGGAGTTCTCGGTAGCATTCAAAAAACCGATGCAATACATGAAAGACCATAAGCTTCATGCTCTCTTCCATATCCTGACGCTCCTGGCCCTTCTGTCGCTGTGGCACGCGCCGGACCGTGTAACGGGCTTAAAGCGCATTATATACTTCATCAATGCGGCCATGATCGGAGTCGTCATTGCTCACGGTTCGAACCGTGAATTCCTCAAGAGGCTCGTGCGGAATATCACGGTACCGGTCATTCTCGTAACGCTGGCCGGCGTCATTCAGGTCGTTTCGACATACTTCATTGATATTTACCAGTTCATGCGCATCTGGGGCGAGGGAGTCGAGCTCCGGCTGTTCGGCAGCCAGTGGTCATACATCGCCATTCACGTCGGCAATACGTGGTTCGCTTATTTCGGCAATCAGCTGTCCCTCCGCGTATTCTCGCTCTTCCCGGATTCCCATTCATTCCCGATCTTCCTGCTCTTGGGCCTGCCGGCATTTTTTGCCTGGACGCTGGTTGCACCGCTGGAACGGGCCGGACGATTACGGACCATGATGCATACCCGGGGGAAACTTGCGGTACTCTGGATCCCACTGATATTTTTGATGATGATCCTCTCCGGCACGCGCGGTATCTGGGCCGCCGGTGTTGCTATGAACGTTTGGGTCATCGCACTATGGGCTTATATGCGGTACAAGAAGACCGGTCAGGAACTGTCGAACACATTCCGCTATATCTCATGCTACTTCATCATATTCTTCATGCTTTTTGCGGTCGCATATCCCATCTTTTCATCGCCTCAATTCCTGGTATTGAAAGGGGATTCGCTTTTAATGCAGAAACGTCTGACCTCGATCCTTGATTTCGGAGAGACTTCCAATAACCAGCGCATCGAGATCTGGAAAAAAACCGCGGTGTCGATAGCCCATCATCCGATCCTCGGTGTCGGCATAGGAAATTTTCCCGTCGTCCTCGGCCAGAATATTCTCTTAAGCAAGGCCGGGTCATCGGCCCATAATATCTACCTTCATGTCGCCGCCGAGATGGGTCTGGCCGCCCTCGTTGTATTCCTGTATATGCTGTGGCTGGTTATAAAAAAGATATTTGATAATTTCAGCGGTGCCGCCTCAGTGGCCGAGAAGGCGTATTTCAGCGGACTCCTGATAACGATACCCTGGGTCCTGGCATATCTCATGACCGATGTGGCCTTATTTGATGAGCGGGCGCTTTTGTTGTTCAGCGTAACGCTCGGCATTACCTTTGCGTATGGAGAATGAACCCGTATGTTCCATAAACCTGGTGGTCCTGAACGGTGAGCGGTATGTCCGCCACTGCCTTGAGGCGCTCAGAAAACAATCATTCGACCACCGGCGGCTGGTGATCAATATTCTGGATAACGGTTCAACCGACCGGACCAAAGAGATGGTCAAGGAGTTTATGCCGTTCCTGAATGATTTCAACCGGGTTACGTTCATTGAACGCCTGTCCAACCTGGGCATGTGGGGAGGCCAGGAAGAACTGCTGAAGCATTCCGATGGCGAATACGTCATCGCGCTCGCGGTCGATGTTATTCTCGATACCCGGTTCGTTGAACGGGCCGTCATGGCGGGAGAGAAGGACCCGCATATCGGAGCGATCCAGGCCAAGATATACCGGTTCGACGTAGCAACGGTCGGTCCCGGCATGTTTCCGGATCGCGACATCATAGACACGTGCGGATTCCGGGTATTCCGGTCCCGGCGGGTCATCAATATCGGCCACGGCGAGCACGATCACGGCCAGTTCGCCGGAACGCATGAGATCTTCGGGGTCGAAGGAGCGGTACCTGTCCTCCGGAGAGCCGCGCTGGAAGATATCAGGGTACAGGGCGAGATAGCCGATCATGATCTGTTCTGGTATGCCGAGGACCTCGATATCGCCTGGCGCTTGCGTTTGGCCGGCTGGAAAGAGGTCTACGACCCTTCAGTGGTCGCCTGGCATGACCGGCAGACGACTAAAAAACTCAGAAAAAATTTCAGGGATTTTCTAAATATCAGAAGGACCATCCCGCTCAGAAAACGGCGTCTGGAATGGCGCAATGTCCGCTTTACAATTGTAAAAAATGATTATATAATAAACATTCTGAAAGACCTGCCGGCTATCATATTCCGTGAAGCGGCGATGACCCTGTATCTCGTATTGTTTGAACCGCGTGTTCTTACCGAGATGCCGACATTATTCCGACTGCTGCCTAAAATGATCTCAAAGCGCCGGGCCATTCTTTCAAGCGCCCGGGTCAGTCCGGCCCAGATCCGTAAATTTTTCCATTAACCTATGCTCGATCACCGACCCCCGACCGAATACATTCCGGAACGATCAAAATGGCCCCGCGGCCGGACTGTTTTTTTCATTATCATCATCCTGTTACTTGGTGCCGGGATGTACCGCTTCGGCGCGACGAAGTACTCGATCGCTATCGAAAATCCATTGCTCCATTTTCTCTACGGCCAGCCGGCCCCGGTCACCGATAAAAACTATGTCACTCCCGAAAAGGATGATAACCGGCTCGATGTGCTCATTCTCGGTATTCGCGGCCAGAATGACCCGGATGCCGTTGACGGGGGACCGCTCCTGACCGATTCGATCGAAGTATTCAGCTTTGATAAAACGACCCATAAGTCATCGCTGGTATCGATCCCGCGGGATATGTTCGTCATGATACACGATGATAAAAAGGACAAGCTCAATGCCGCCTATGAATACGGCGTTGACCATACCGGCGACAGCCTCCGGTTCATTGAAGACAAAATTTCCCAGATAACCGGCATCTATATCGATAAGGTCATAGTATTCGATTTTTCTTCATTCAAAGATATCGTAGACGCATTGGGCGGGATCGACATCACGCTCGACAAACCCTTCAGCGAAAGCCAGCAGTGGGGAGATTCTTTCTCTTTACCGGCCGGGCTCAATCATCTGGACGGCCAGTCCGCGTTGTACTATGCCCGCTCCCGGTATTCAACCAGTGATTTCGACCGTTCGCGGCGGCAGCAGCAGATCATGTTCGCGGTCAAAGATAAGCTCCTGAAGCTCAACTTCATCGGAAATCCGGTCAAAACTTTTTCTATCCTCAACATCGTCCGCAATGACATCCACACCGATATCAGTATCTGGGACCTCAAACAGTTCCTTGATCTTACCCATCAGGTCAATTTTGCCGGCATAAAACGCTCCGTCCTTTCGACCGATAACCTTCTGCTCGAGAGCCGCGGACCCGACAACACTTACATCCTCCTGCCCAAGACCGGCGATTTCTCGGAGATCAAGCAGCTTTTCCAGGATATTTTGAAATAATCCACAGAGATTCCGAAATCGCCGACGCGTATCCCTGAAGGGACCCTCGCGGGCGATCGGAACCTTCTCCAAGAACCATGCTCTCGATCATCATCATGAACTACAAGAATCCGCCGCTTCTTCGGCTGTGCCTGAAGTCGTTGAAGCGGGTCCTGCCCGGATCATTCCCTCATGAGGTCATCGTCGTCGATGCCCAGGCCAGTCTGGAGACCGAGCATGTGGTCACGGAAGAATTTCCTTCGGTGCGATATCTGCCGTTCAAAGAGAATGTCGGCTACACCCGCGGTATGAACGAGGGCATGAAGAGTGCCGGCGGAGACGTACTGTTCATCGCCAATCCTGATATCATTCCGCTTCCGGGAAGCCTGGAGAAAATGTACCGGTACCTTCAGGGCCATCGCGATATCGGACTTCTCGGTCCTCAGCTCCTGAATTTTGACGGCTCACAGCAGCAATCGTGTTTCCGGTTCTACACACCGGCCACGGTATTGTATCGCCGAACGCTCCTGGGCCGGCTTCCATTCGCCAAAAAGACACTCGACCGGTTCCTGATGAAGGATCGGAACCTGACCGCGGCCACTCCGGCCGATTGGCTGATGGGTTCCGCTCTGATGGTCTCCCGTCAGGCATTGGACACGGTCGGTCTTATGGATGAAAATCTGTTTCTTTACATGAGCGATGTTGACTGGCCCCGCCGCTTCTGGGAAAATGGATACCAGGTGCTCTTTTATCCGCCGGCGGCGATGTATCACTACCATCGGCGGGATTCACGAGGCAAGCTCAGCGTCCTCGATATTTTTTTTAACCGGCAGACCCGGTGGCACATCGCTGATGGCGTCAGATACTTCCGAAAATACGGCCTTGGCCAATTAACATACATCCCATAATGCCGCGAAGATTTATTCCTATCATCATTATCCTGTCGCTCGCCTTCGGCTTTGGAGGCGGCCTTGTCTATTCGAACATCCACGGTTCGATCCCGGCCGTCCAAAAGTTGGTGAACCAGGATGGCGGCAAACCGCAAAATGTCGATTTTGCTTTATTCTGGAAGGTTTGGAGCGACCTTCAGGCTAAATATGTCGATCAATCCAAAGTTGATGTCCAAAAAATGACCTACGGCGCCATCGAAGGCATGGTCAATGCTCTCGGCGATCCCTATACGGTCTTCTTTGAACCGGAGGTATCCAAACAGTTTCAGGAAGAGATAGCCGGAGCATTCGGCGGCGTGGGTATCGAGGTCGGAGAGAAAAATAATGTCCTGACCGTAATCGCCCCGCTGAAGGATACGCCGGCATTCCGGGCCGGCATACAAGCCGGCGATAAGATCGTCAAGATCGACAGTAAGCCGACTGCCGGTCTGGCTATCGACGTGGCGGTGAATTCCATCCGGGGAAAGGTGGGGACTAAGGTTACGCTGACCATCATGAATCTGAAAAATGAGACCCGTGACGTGCCGCTCACCCGCGAGACCATCAACGTACCCACCGTCGAGTGGAAAATGATCGACCAGAACGGCAAGCACATCGCATACATGCAGATATATGAGTTCAACCAGAATGTGGACAGTCAGTTCAAGAAATCCGCGGATGAGATACTGAAATCGAATGCCGACGGGCTGATCGTCGACCTGCGCAACAATCCCGGCGGATTGCTTGACTCCGCCATCAACCTTGCCGGTTACTTCCTCGATAAGGGCCAGCCTGTGGTCGGCGAGAGATTCGGCAACAGTACCCAGAACGATTTCACCGCAGACGGTAATTCCTCTCTGAAAAAATACCCGACCGTCATCCTGGTCAACGGGGGATCGGCATCGGCGTCAGAGATCCTTTCGGGGGCGCTCCATGACGATCTCGGCCTGAAACTTATCGGGGAGAAGACTTTCGGCAAGGGCTCGGTCCAGGAACTTGAGAACCTCGATGACGGAGCATCATTGAAAGTCACCATCGCCAAATGGTATACCCCGGCCGGCATTAACATCTCGGCCGCGGGCATTAATCCCGACATCAGCGTACCGCTCTCTGATGACG
>JAHFKT010000002.1:0-4036 GCA_023245235.1 Candidatus Yanofskyibacteriota bacterium | reverse complement strand
ATAAGAAGAACATGATCTTCGGCGACCAAACCAAGGATCCCCAGCTCCAGAAAGCGCTTGACGTAATATCACGATAGGGTAGTCTGTCTTCAATATGAAAGTCATTGTACTCCAGAACGTTAAAGGATTCGGCAGGATCGGCGATATCAAAAATGTTTCGGACGGCTACGCCCGTAATTTTCTGTTCCCGAAAAATCTTGCCAAGGTCGCAACTCAAAGCTCCGAGAAAGAAGCGGAGGCACTTCAGCAAAAACGTGACTCCTCGGCGAACCTTGAAAAAGAAGCGGCCCGGAAGGCGGCAGAGGCCCTCGAAAATACCGTTATTGAGGTTTCAAAAAAAGCCAGCAAGACCGGCACGCTCTTTTCGTCAGTGACAAAAGATGAGATCGCTAAAGAGGTCGCTAAGACCGCAGGCATAAAAGTCGATGCCGAGATGATCGATCTGGGTGAGCATGGCGAACACATTAAGCATGCCGGCGAACATCTGATATCCTTGGGCCTTGCTCCCGACATCCGGGCCCAACTCAAAATAGTCATCAAGCCCCAGTAATAAAAAACAAAAAAGCCTCCAGGTTGGCTTTCCTGTGAGGCTGTATTGAGAGCCCCCGTCCCTGCCCGAGGCTTACCCGACTTCGAGGCCCGCCGCTACGCGCCGCCGACGAGTGATCTCGGCCGCTGCGGCTTCTTCCCGCTGCTCTTCGCAATCCTTGCATCGGACCGCGAACGGGAGGGCCATGAGACGCTTTTCGGCGATCTCGTCGCCGCAGTTGGGGCAGTTTCCGTAATTGCCCTGCTCGAGGCGGCGCAACGCCCCGTACACGCGGTCCAGGGTCGCTACCTTGGCCTCGAACAGGGTGATCTCGATGTCGCGCTGGACACCGTCGACCGACTCCTCGGTCTGCTCGGCCGGCCGTTCGGGGTCGATCTGGATCGCGAACCGGGCGGCATCGATCTGCAGCTTCAGTTCGCCTGCGAGGTTTTCGAGCTTGCCCTTCAGAACCGAGTACCGCGACGACGCTCTCATTGTCATGTCCGGACCTCCAAAAAGGAAAGAGCTGGATGAATTTAGAATATATCATAAAATAGATGAAAAGTCAAGATAACTAAAAACCTCCGATATCGGAGGTTTTTAGTTAGGAACCACACTGACCACTTTCACAACACGGCGGTCACCATTGTATCCGGTCTTGCGCTTGGTGGTAAATTTGACTTTACCGACCGCTACGGCATATATAGTGTAGTCTGAGCCCAGGCGAACGCCCGATCCAGGTACATATTTAGTGCCGCGCTGACGGATAATGATATTGCCGATAATGGCGTTTTGCCCGTTATCGAGCTTCACGCCCAGGTACTTTGGTTGTGAATCGCGGCCGTTTCTAGTGGTTCCTATGGCTTTGGTATGTGCCATATGGTAACCTATCGTCCACCGCCGGGGCCTTCCAGGAAAGCCGGGGCAAATAAACAAATAGCCACTTACAGTAGAGATATGATAGCAAAAATAACAAACCTCGTCAAACGCCATCAACGGGATATCTTTCTGGCCGTTTGTCTTATTCTGGTGGCCGGGATCGGCTACAATCTGGGTCGGCTTTCCGGCCCTCAGAAACAGTCCGGCGAAGCCGATACTGAGGCCGCCTCAATGGTTGCTGCGGTTCCCGTCAAAAATACACCTGCGCCCCGTACCGATACCCGGGTGGTTGCCTCAAAAAATTCAAAATCGAAATTATATCACTACACCTGGTGCCCGGGAGCCCAAAAGATAAAGGAGCAAAATAAGGTCTGGTTCAATACTGCTTCCGCAGCCGAGACCGCGGGCTACTCCCTTGCCGGAAACTGTAATTAAAAAGACCGGCCGATGGCCGGTCATGCTCAGAGCACTTGTGCGAAATACAGCAGATACACGTTCGTACACTTGGGGGGATTGTATTCCCGAAGATCCCTTGATGATGCCGTCATCTGCAGGCCGTTTTTTATAAGGATAGTCCGGAACGTCTCCCGATCATAGAAAGAAAAGAACCGCTCATTTCCTCCTCGGAAATCCTCAACCATCTGTTCATCGACTCCTTCTTTGATGGCCAGAAAGACCGGGGCCCCGGGTTTTGCGACCCGAACCATCTCTTTGAGGGCCATGCCGACTCTGCTCTTCGGTGCGTGAAAGATGGTACAGCAGTTCCAGACCCCATCGAAGCTATGGTCGGGGAACGGGAGCTCGTACATGCTGGCTCTGGCCAGGGTCGCACCCGGGTCCAGCTTTCGCGCCTCCGTCAGCATACCGGCCGAAAGATCGACACCGGTATACTGATAGCCGGCATTCCTGAACAAAAGCGCCTCGCGGCCATTGCCGCAACCGATGTCCAATATCCTGCCTGACGGCAAAAGCCGGCTGAATCTCTCAAATTCCGGCCGCCAAAATTCACGATTGAACGGCGTGCCGTTGATCACTTTGCTTCGGGTTTCTGCGAGCCGTTCGTAGGAGGCGAGAGTGGTCAGCTCTTCGGGAGACAGTCGTGATCCCTGCATATTGTTAAGCTGCGTTCGTCGGTACCTTAGCACAGGTTTTCCCGGCTAACAACCAACGCCTTTTTTCTTTGACAATTTATTGATTTTGGGTTAAAATGGGTAGTTACTTTATTACTGTAAGGACCCTTTAGAAAACTTCCTGGTTGGCCAAGATCAAGGCGAGCGCGAAGCCCGGACAGAGCCATAGCCAAGCTATGGCGAAAGAGGACTGGAGCGCTCAACGCAGAGGTTGGCCAAAGCCGTCGCCTCGATGATTGTGAGGCAGGCGACCAGGGAGTTTTATAACTATGGAGATACGGAACATCGCAATTATCGCGCACGTTGATCACGGCAAAACAACCCTGACTGACGCGCTTATGAAACAAACCGGCATGGTAGGCCAGGATTTTACCATGGACACGAATGCCATCGAACAAGAGCGCCAGATCACGATCTATGCCAAAAATGCCTCCCTATTATATAAGAACACGAAGATCAATATCGTAGACACGCCCGGTCACGCCGATTTCGGCTCAGAAGTTGAACGGGTATTGCGCTCCATTGATTCAGTTCTGTTGATCGTGGATGCCCAGGAAGGCCCGATGCCCCAGACTAAATTCGTACTGAAGAAATCACTGGAACTGGGTATCGAACCGATACTCGTGATCAATAAGATAGATAAGCCGGCCGCGGATCCGAACCGCGTCCACGAAGAGGTCCTGGAACTGTTCATGGATCTCGGCGCTAACGATAAACAGCTTGATTTTAAAACGATCTACGCGATCGGCCGGGACGGCATTGCCAAGAAACACCTCACGGATGTCTCAACCGACCTTATACCGCTTCTTGATATGATCCTCGAGGGCGTGCCGCCGGCCGCACATGATGTTGCCGCACCGCTCCGGTTCCAATCATTCAACCTTGCATACGATAATTTTCTCGGGCGTATGGGCATCGGCCGCATTCATGAAGGTATCATCAAAACCGGAAGCCCGGTATATATCCGTAAATCGAACGGGGAGACCAGGACCGGAAAAATAACAAAGATGTTCAATTTTCAGGGAATGGCCCGCAAAGAAATAGACGAAGCCGAAGCGGGGGACATCGTGATGATCGCCGGCATCCCCGATATCTATATCGGAGAGACTGTATGTACCAATGCCGATACCGAACCCCTGCCCGCCATCAGCGTCGACGAGCCGACCATCTCATTGAACTTCCTCGTCAATGATTCACCATTTGCCGGACGGGAGGGAAAGTTCGTTACCGGACGGCAGATCAGAGAACGGCTCGAACGTGAACTGGAGGTTAACATCGGATTAAAAGTCGATTTTTCTTCCAATGAATATTTCAAGGTCTACGGGCGGGGAGAGCTCCATATCGCGATCCTTCTGGAAAATATGCGCCGGGAGAGATTTGAGCTGCAGGTTTCCCAACCGCAGGTCATCGTCAAAGAAGAGAACGGGCAGAAACTGGAGCCGTTCGAAGAAGCTACTGTTGATGTGCCGGAAGAGCTCTCCGGGGTGGTCATTCAAAA
>JAHFKT010000032.1:2489-5508 GCA_023245235.1 Candidatus Yanofskyibacteriota bacterium | reverse complement strand
TTTCAGAGCCAGTTCGTCGACGATGCATATCAGGACCTGACATTTAAAAATCAAATTTACGCGATGCCCCTGTATCTCGATACGCTCGCGCTTTACTATAATAAGGATCTCTTCAATAGCGCCGGTATCACCCGGCCTCCGCAGACTTGGGATGACGTGAACGCCGATATTTCGCTCCTCGCAAAGTTCGATAACCGCGGCAATATCACCCAGCAGGCGATCGCCCTTGGTACCGCCCGTAATATCAACCGCTCGACCGATATCCTGATGGATATGATGATCCAAAGCGGAGTCCAGATGACCGACTCTGATAATTTGTCGGCCACGTTCGCGTCCCCGGTGAACGGCCAGCATGTCGGCGAGGTCGCCCTGCAGTACTACACGGATTTTGCCAATCCGCGCAAACAGACCTATTCGTGGAATGACAGCCAGCATTACTCGATCGATGCATTTACTGAAGGAACATTGGCGATGATGTTCGGATATTCCCATGAGACCGCCGTCATCCGTTCCAAGGCTCCGCGGCTGAATTTCGCCATTACCCAGATGCCCCAGGCATCAACGAGCGATATCCGCAACTTCTCGAACTATTGGGCGGTTGCGGTCTCCAAGACATCAGCCCATATTCCTCAAGCATGGCAGTTTGTCAATTATCTTGGGTCAAAAGAAGGCGAGTCCACATATATCAACGCTGTAGGCCGCCCGGCCGCCCGGCGTGACCTGATAGACCTCCAGCGGTCCGATCCTGATCTGGGTGTATTTGCCGTCCAAGCACTCTCCGCCCGTTCATGGTTCCAGGCCGATAACGTAGCCATAGAAGGCATCTTCGCGGATATGATCGACGACGTGACCTTTAATCGGGCGTCAGTTCCCGACGCGCTGGGCCGCGCCGATTCCCGCGTAACGGTTCTCATGCAACACTGATGTTCATTTCTCCCGGGACAAAAAAGATCATCCAGGTCTCTGTTATCGTGGCGATGATGGCCGCGCCGATACTTACGTTCGCGGCGCCGTCATGGTGGCCGATCGTGCCCTGCGGCCTCCAGGCCCAGCCTTCGGGAATTGCTAAGTCGGTCCACGATTACACGCAGACGTGCAATCAATGTCTCCTGGTCGAACTTTTTAAAAATCTCATTGATCTGACGTTCTTCGGCATTGTGCCCATCCTCGGCACATTCTTTTTCCTGCTCGGTGGATTCTTCATTCTCACCGGCGGTGGTTCCGGAAATAGCTCGCTTGTCGCCCGCGGAAAAAGCATCTTTTGGGATACCGCGATCGGCATCGCCATCGTTCTTTCGTCATGGCTGATAACGAATTCGATACTAAAAACACTCGCGGCCGGGGACCGGGCTACCAACTGGTATCAGATACAATGCTCGACCGGGACCTTGAGCGACCTCGTTAATGCTACTTTGCCGCATCCGCCGACTCCGACGCCGACCGGCAGTGTGGCCCCGTCGCCAAGCGGTAGCGGCACCGATTGCGGCCAAGGTACCAATCTCTGCCAGGCGGCAGCGAGGCAATGTTCGGCAGCCTCCTGCGGCCAATATGTGTCGGCGATCAATCAGTATGCGAGCGGCGCGGCGAGCGCCAATTTATTAAAAGCCATCATGGTCCAGGAATCGTCCTGTAATCCCCAGGCGGCCAGTGCCGGAGGTTCATACGGATTGATGCAGTTGCAACCCGGCACCGCGAACCTATTCAGATCGCAATGCGGAGTTTCCGTTACCATTGATTCCACGTGGCTTACGAATCCTGCAAATGCCCAAGCAAGTATCTGCATTGCAGCACGGTATCTGAACTCTTTGGCCAGTGGTCAATGCGGTTCCTCGGTCCGTAATATTGCTGCGGGATACAACGGAGGAGCCGGAGCTTGCGACGCGAGCGTTGATTGCGCCAATGATCGGAGTTGCAGCAGCGAAACGGTCAAGAAATGGGAGTGTGTCTTTGATGATGCCCAGCACTCGGTCTGCAATACTGGATTCAATGAAACTCGCGATTATGCCACCAAAGTTTTATATTGTAATAATAACCCCGGATTTTAAATCATGGCTAAGAAGATCATTATCAGTATTCTCGGTTGTCTAATCGGATTTTCGGTTCTTGCGGATATTAACAACGTAAAGCCGACCGAATTCTCATACGTATTCCATCTGTACTATGACAAGGCCCAGTTATATGCCGACCGGGATTTTCAGTTCAAATATGATATTGTTGCCGGTTCATACGTTCAGCCGGCGGTCGGTCAGTTCCCGTATCGGGGAGTGATCATCAATATTGCCGGAGAACCGGCCACCTCATTTAAATTTGACGTTCAGTCCGGAAAGATCTCGGTCCGCGCGCCATTTGTGGCCGATGGCCAGAAGGCGGTCTTTTATGACAGTCAGAACCAGTTGGTCCTGGCGGTTCCCGTGAGCGACAGCTCATTCTGTAATGATGATGGTATTTGCAATACCGACCGAGGGGAGGATTCACTGACCTGCCCCAAGGATTGCAAGGGAGGCCTGCCGGCACCGGCAGCCACTACTACTCCCACCGCAAGCGGCGGAGGTTCGGCCGGCGTTGTCTCAGGCGTCATTTATGCCGTTGTCGGTCTCGGTTTGGCGGGCGGGTTGTGGTGGTTCTTTAAGAAGCGCAGCTCATCGAGCCAGTTGCCGCCGTTATCACTGCCCACACCGCCGACTCCACCTGGTCCAAAAAATACCGTATAATAAGAACATTGCCACTTTCACTACCCGGGATATATGTCTAAGTTAATTAAAACATCACTTTTTGGGACGGCAGTTATTGTCGGGTCTATTTTTGTGTTGCCGACCTTATCTAATGCCGCCGACTGCCAACTTAATAGCGTTGCCTGGGCTAAACAAAACGCCGCTGTCGGTGAACAGGTGCTGTTCAACGCAACCGGGACCAACTGTTCCGGGTGGGAGGTTTCTTTCAATATTTATGAGTACGATACCGTATCTTCTAATGATTTTATTACTACGGTACACGGCACTTTCAGCAGTAATCCTACCAA
>JAHFKT010000032.1:0-2479 GCA_023245235.1 Candidatus Yanofskyibacteriota bacterium | reverse complement strand
CGCCGATTACACAAGGGGGGGCGATGAGTCTGGAAACGAAACCATGATAATCGAGGCGGTAGCCGGTAACAGCACCGTCAAAACAAACAGTTCCTTGACTTTAGCCCAACCCGTCGGTGGAAGTTGTCAAATTTCCAATGCGACATGGCAGTGGAATTTTCATAACCAGCCGATACTGGGCTCGCCGGTGCACTTGATAGTTACGGGAGCCGGTTGTCCCGGCTACCAGGTGAGGATGACTCTATACGAACACAATACCGTGACCTCCGATAGCAAGGGCCCCGATATCTTGGCCACCTTCAATTCACAGGGGACACAAGCAAAAGGGGACTGGACAGTGGACGGCAGCTGGGCCAATGACACTGTAGGTTCTTATGATTTTTACTACAAAGCCGCCGCCGGCAACGCCTCCGTCCAAAGCGATTATTTAAACGACGGTTCGGGTATTCCGCTGAGATCAGGGAACGGATGTTTGAATTGCAATGCCGTAACCGCCCCGAATCCTTGTAATTGTGCCGATGGCTTTAGCGGAGATAGAGGTTTGGCGGGCACCTGTGATAATATATGTAAGGACCATATCGGTGATTCACACTCCGACGGTTCCGTATCTCCTACGCCCAGCGGCAGCGGTACTCCGCTTCCCTCGGTCAGCAGCATGAATTATAACTTTGAGATCACCAATCCGTTGAGCGGGGGAGCGAATAATATTTTCGACATCATTAACATTGCCTCCACGTGGCTTCTCAATATCTCGATCCCGTTAGCTGTACTGTTTATTCTCTATGCCGGGTTCCTATTTCTGACGGCCGGTCCGAAACCGGCGAATGTCGCCAAGGCCAAACAAATTCTGACATATGTTGTCATCGGTCTGGCCATCGTCTTTATCGGTAAGGGATTTATCACGCTCATCTACAGCATTCTGAACTTGGGAGGAGCTCAAACGACCCAAACCCAAACGCAGACCCAAACGCAGACGCAGACCCAAACGCAGACAAGTGGCTTGCCCGGAAACAGATGCCAGAGTTCCGGCAATTGCCAGTCGGGATTAAAGTGTAATAATGGTATGTGCACCTATCAACAGGGCAATGGGGTTGGTGACCCATGCCGTGGCGGTCAGGACTGCGCCCAGGGACTTAACTGCGACATGACCGGCTCTAATATCCGGGTCATTGATGGCGTTACTGTCGGGAAATGCTTTAATGCCCAGGCCCCATAATATGAAAAAATCTTTATTCGCATCATTATTCTTTGCTGCCGTACCGGCTTTTGCCGCAACTACCAACAGTTTATCGAATGCTCCGGGCATCGATCTTTCCATCCAGAACGTATTCGGTATTGTTAATGGCCTGGCTTGCTGGGCGACCAGATTTGTACTGGTCTTTATCGTTATCGCTATTGTGTGGTACGGCGTTCAGTTCATGACCTCCGGCGGCGTCCCCGGCAAATTTGAGCAGGCAAAGAAAAGTTTATCATATGCGATCATCGGTATCATCGTGGTCTTGGGTGCCCAAACGATTATCGCTACGATCGCCCACGGTATCAATCCGACCGGACCGAACGCATTTTTTGCGCTCAACTGTTCGGCATATTAACCATGAAGAAGCATCTGACAAGACTTTCGTATATTCTGACCGCGGCCTCATTGGCCCTGCCGTTGCTGGCGAATGCCGAACTGCCGCCCGGTCAGGCCGTTACCTTGGAGGAGGTTGATAGTATCATTAATACTATCGCAAGATTTTTGATCGCCACGAGCGCCGGGCTGGCCGTTATCTTTATTGTAGTAAGTGGTATAATGGTTATGAGCTCGCGGGACAATCCGCAGCGATTTCAGAAAGGATTGTTAATGCTGCGAAATGCGATCATCGGGACCGCCGTGGTATTGGGGGTCGGTGTTATCATCAATACTATCGGGGCGCTCGTGACCAGATCTTTTTTCTGCCAACTGAGCGTTTTGGGGGTTTGTCTGTATTAAACAATTAATCATTGAAAGGGGGTGGCTATGAATAGACTCAAAAATTTCGCATATGCCGGTCTTGCAGTGTTACCGAATCCGGGTCTGCCGGTTCAGGGACAGGCAGTAACATTGTCTGAGATCCAGGACCGAATTACCCAGTTTGCCCAATTCCTGATTGTGGTAAGTATGGTCGTCGCGGTGATATTCATCATCTACGGCGGTATTCGGTATATGGTAGCACGAGGTGACCCAGCAGCGGCCAAGATGGCGCGAGGCACTATTTTCCACGGGGTAATCGGTGCTGCAGTTGTATTGGCAGTCGGAGTCATTCTCCAGACCGTCGCGGGATTGGTCACTCGGACCTTCTTCCAGTAGTTTGTTACGCATGCGTAAATCAAAAATCCGCCCGGAAGAGCGGATTTTTGATTGTGCTACAATACGGCAATGGGTTACTTCATGCTTATGTTTCTGGCCCTGCTGGCCCAATGTTTCGCGCTGTGTTGGCTTCTTACCATCCTCATTTCT
>JAHFKT010000031.1 GCA_023245235.1 Candidatus Yanofskyibacteriota bacterium | reverse complement strand
AGCGCGGTGCTTCCGGCAAACCCGGTAATAACCGTCCGCATGCCAAACATCGCTACTACCAGCTGCGGCATGATAAAGTGCCGGTTGTTAATATAGGAGTGTTTAACCGGTTCAGCGATGGACAACGGGTAAATCCTGAGCTTCTGATAAAAGAGGGTATTATTGCGGGAGCTGCAAAGCATGTAAAAGTGCTTGGTACCGGCGTGCTTAAGAAAAAGGTTGAATTTGAAGGGTTCTCATTCTCGACTTCGGCAAAGGAGAAGATCGGTCAGTCCGGCAGTAAAATCCTGTAATAACAATTCAGCAATCGGCGTATGAATAAATTCACCCAAATATTTAAGAAGAAAGATCTTCGGAATAAGATCCTCTTCATATTGTTCATCCTGGTGGTGTATCGGCTGGTGGCCAACATTCCTATTCCGTACGTCGATACCACTCAGCTCAAGGCGTTCTTCGCCAATAACCGTTTTTACGGACTGTTAAGCGCTCTTACCGGCGGTTCATTGGCCCAGCTGTCTATCGCGATGCTCGCATTGGGACCATACATCTCGGCGTCAATTATCATGCAGCTGTTAACAATGATCTTTCCTTCACTTGAGCAGATGTACAAGTATGAAGGAGAAGCCGGACGGATGAAGTTCAACCAATACTCCCGGCTCCTGACCGTTCCGCTTGCGGCGCTCCAGGGTTTCGGTTTTCTGGTTTCACTACAGCGCCAACACGTGATCGGATATCTCTCGCTGTTCCAATGGGGCACCGTACTCTCGATCGTAGTGGCCGGCAGCGTGTTCCTGATGTGGCTCGGTGAATTGATAACGGAAAAAAATATCGGCAACGGTGTTTCGGTCCTGATCCTTGCCGGTATCGTGGCCCGGTTTCCGGTTGAGCTGCAACAGGCATTATTCAAATATACCCCGGCATTGTTCCTGAACTATCTTACATTCGTAGTTTTGGCGATCGTGGTCATTGCCGGTGTTATATACATCTCCGAGGCTCAGCGGAATATCCCGGTCAACTATGCCCGTCGGGTGCGCGGCACAAAAGTATACGGCGGTGTTTCGACTTATCTGCCGATGCGTATCAATAATGCCGGAGTCATTCCGATCATTTTCGCACTCTCGTTATTGCTGTTTCCGGGTTTGATCGCCAACTTCTTCGCCAACAGCAGCGTCACATTTATCGCGCACACGGCCAGTGCGGTCAGCCAGTTCCTTCATCCGGGCGGTCTTTGGTACTCGGTATTCTATTTCCTGCTGGTTTTCCTGTTTACATATTTCTATACCGCAGTGACGTTTGACCCTAAATCGATCTCCGAGAATATCCAGAAACAGGGCGGGTATATTCCCGGCATCCGGCCCGGCCCGTCAACGGCCCAGTTTCTCTATCATTTACTGAACAGAGTAACATTGGTCGGTGCCATCTTTCTCGGTATTATCGCGGTCTTACCGAACCTCGTTCAGCAATCAACGGCGGTGACCGATTTTGCGGTCGGCGGTACTTCCATCCTGATCGTTGTTTCGGTGGCACTCGAGATCATGAAGCAGATGGACGCTCAATTGTCGATGTACGAGTACTAACAAAAACGGCCCTAAGAGGGCCGTTTTTGTTTTTCAGAAAAATGGTATCATAAATTTATGGATAACGAACTAAAGTTTTGGGCGGTATCGCTCATGGGCCCGATTGCCTCAGGAAAGGGAACTCAGGCCGAATTTCTCGCCATGGAATTCGGATTGGTGCATCTCGAAAACTCCAGAATCATCGAAGAGAAATTTGTACAAGATCCCGATAACCCGGTCGTTCAGGAGGCCAAGAAGGCGTATTTGGCCGGCCAATGGATCGATCCTCAGGTCATGATGAATTGGATTATCGGCACCATGAAAGACGTTGCGGCCCGGCATCAGGGCATCGTGATGTCAAGCGGGTTTCGTACCGAATATGAGACGGAAAAAGAGCTTGAATTCTTTGAGCAGGCCTACGGTAGGGAGAACATCAAGATCATTACCCTCACACTAAGCGAGAAAACATCGATCGAACGAAGTCTAAACCGCCGGATTTGCAAGGCCAACAGGCACCCCATACCAAATCTGCCCGAGTACCGGGATTTAAAGGTCTGCCCGCAGGATGGCAGTGAGCTGGAGCGAAGGGTTCTTGATAGTCCCGAGATCGTTCCAAAACGATACCAGGAGTATATAGTGAAGACCTTGCCGGTCATTGACTTTATCAAGAAAAGGGGGTATAATATTATAGAAATAAACGGTGAGCAATCAATGGAAGATGTCCATAGAGACATCCTCAATAAGCTATGGTAAAGCTCAAAACCAACAAGGATATCGCGGTTATGGGAGAGGGCGGCAAGATCCTGGCTGCGGTACTCGATAAACTTTCTGCGGCTGTTAGGCCCGGAACGACGACCGAAGAAATAGACATGCTCGCTCGCGAGCTGCTTTCGTCTTATGGTGCCAAGCCATCGTTTTTGGGCTATAACGGATTCCCGGCGGCTCTCTGTGTCTCGGTGAATGAAGAAGTCGTTCACGGAGTACCTTCGGATCGTGTCCTGCAACAGGGCGATGTCGTCAAGCTTGATCTCGGCGCCTATTATAAAGGATTCCATACCGATAGCGCCCGTACCGTATTGATCGGGGGCATTAACGATGCAAAGAAGCAGAAGCTCATTAATGTCACGTCTCGAGCTCTGGAACTCGGCACTGAAGCGGCTCAACCGGGCAATACCTTGGGTGATGTCGGTCATGCCATCGAGCGCTATGTCAAATCGGAAGGATTTGATGTTGTCCGCGATCTGGTCGGCCACGGCATCGGCAAGAACGTTCATGAAGAACCGGAAGTCCTCA
Organism: Candidatus Yanofskyibacteriota bacterium; assembly: GCA_023245235.1. GTDB lineage: Bacteria > Patescibacteriota > Minisyncoccia > 2-02-FULL-40-12 > GWA2-44-9 > JAHFKT01. The sequence continues at coordinate 2,729 of JAHFKT010000031.1, read as the reverse complement.
ACTACGGCAAGGCCGGGGAGGGCATGAGACTTGAACCCGGGATGGTCATCGCCATCGAGCCAATGGTCGTCGAGGGCACTTGGAAGATCGCTGATGGCCCGGACGGATTCAGTTTTATCACGAAAGACAAAAAGCTCGCCGCTCACTTTGAGCATACTGTTGCGATCACTGAGCGCGGTCCCGTAATACTTACCCAATAATGTCACTTATACATACAATACGGGGCTTCGTAGTTCCCCATGAATCGAACGGTTTCCGACCTCGTGCTCTTGAGGCGGATTTCTTTTTCATTGCCGTCATAGTCGTAATCGCATTGAAGCTCGTCAGTGTCGCTTCTTTTTCACAGTACCTCGGAGCAACTATTTTCGATCAAATTTCCCAGTCGGATCTGTATACTCTTACCAATCAGGCCCGGACCGCCAATAACTTTCCGGTACTGACCGTGAATTCTCAGCTGGAAACAGCCGCCCAGCTGAAGCTGAATGATATGATCGTGCATGGCTACTTCGCTCATGTGTCGCCTCAGGGTGTTTCACCGTGGACTTGGTTCGAGAAAGCTAATTACAACTATCAGGCCGCCGGGGAGAACTTGGCCATGGATTTCAACTCGAGTCAGCAAGTGATGCAGGGCTGGATGAATTCGCCGTTGCATCGGAAAAATATTCTCCTCCCGGACTTCACCCAGATCGGTATCGCGATCGGTTCGGGTACGATTAACGGCCAGCAGGGGATGATCGTGGTCCAGATGTTCGGCAAGCCGATGACCGTTACTCGCCTTGCTGTCGCCACTCCAAAACCAATTGCGGCAGTAACGCCAAAGCCTTCGCCGCGGCCTTCCCCGGTAAAAACCGCCACGCCGACCCGCACACCATCACCGGTACTATCACCGGTTCCATCACCGGTTAACGTGGCATTCCGTTCGATCGCCAGCCAGCCGATCAGGCCCGCCCTTCCTTCAGTTTCACCGCTGCCGGTCGTTCAGGGAGCCGAAACCACTCGGGAAGCCGCGTCATACTTTTCTGTCCAAAGCTTGGACATGCTCCTTACTCTTATCGCACTGGCCAGCATCGTGTTGTGCATCCTTAATATCTTTGTCGCTCGTCATGTGCAGTTCAAAGATCTTATCATCCGCTCGATGGTCTTAGTCGGTATTTGTCTGATCCTGGTCTTATGGAAGGATCCGCAATTGATCGGGAATCACCTTATCCTGCCTCTGCCATGAGCAATTTAAACTTTCCCCAAACGGTCCGGAATATAGAAGCAAAACTACCGAGCCTGCGCTCGGCGGCTATTATTTTTGTCGCGGTATTTCTGGTCCTGGCAGCAACCCTTAATGCGCCCATGATCATGTCGCATCTGAACTATTCGGCTACTCACTCCGTCGATGCCGACAATGAAGCACTCACCCAGCAATACCGCGCCCTGTATGGTTATTCGCGCGGACAAGGGACCGGAACCGCCGCCCAGCCGGCTGTGCAGGGGGCCGGAGCCGCCCAACCGGGCGAAGACCAGCTGACGATCCCGAAGATCAATGTTCGGGCCCCCATCATCCAAATAACCAATCCAGATGACCAGAGCATTCTTAGCGCGCTCAAGAGCGGCGTTGTATTGTATCCCGGTTCGGTAAATCCCGGCGGCGGCGGAAGCAGTATCATTGTCGGCCACTCCTCATCGGATCTTCCGTGGACGAAGTACTCCGCGATCTTTTCGTTACTTAATAAACTGCAGTCGGGAGATCTGATCGATATTTCATTCAATGGCGGGCAATATGTATATCGGGTCAGAACTGTGCAAACAGGTTCTGTTCAGGAGTTGCTGGCCTCGGGCCTGACCGGCGACCTGATACTGTCGAGTTGCTGGCCATTAGGCACCGCCGAGAACCGGATCGTAGTTACCGCCGACCTGCTCCGATAATTTGACTAAATTGAATTTTTAGCGTATAATAATAAAACGTTCAGCTTTTCCGTATCATGACTAATAAAATCATCAAACTATCATTATCCGTTGCGACCAGCGCCTTGTTACTTATCGGCGCATCTAGTATTGCCTCGGCTCATTTTGATGGCGGGTATTACTATAACGATTGTGATAACGGGTATGATGGATACGTCGGCTATTACTGTGATTTGCCGAATTACCCCTCTCCAGGCTACACACCGACGATGCCCCATTTTGGGCTTCCTTGCGACAACAATGGCTATCAGGGATATTACTGTATCTTGCCGAATTATCCCTCTCCCGGTTACGATCCGACGATGCCCCATTTCGGGCTTCCTGCCGGAGACCCGGGTACCTATACGCCCGGTTATATGCCGACCTCTCCTAACCTCGGGCTTCCTGCCGGAGACCCGGGAACCTATATACCCGGTTACTCACCGACCGGGCCGCATCTCGGATTACCCAGTGGCGATCCGGGTACCTATCAGCTTGGCTATGCACCAGCGAATTCCCAGCTTGCGATTCCCATCGGGAATTCAACTCAATATATTGCCTCTGCTGCACCGATCCAAGCGGCTGTATATGCGCCTGCGCCCGCCCAAGCAGTACCGGCCGTTCTGGGGGCAACCACGACTGCTCCGGCAACTCCAATCCCCAATAACGGCGTAGTCCTCGGAGCACTTGATGTGAAGACCGGTCCGGCTGATATGACCTATGTCTTTGCCGGCCTCGGTTCATTATTGACCACCCTCATGTGGTACCACCGCAGAAAGCTCGGGCAACTGGTCCGT
>JAHFKT010000030.1 GCA_023245235.1 Candidatus Yanofskyibacteriota bacterium | reverse complement strand
TGCGCGAACGCGCTGAAAGCCTCTCCGGCCGTAAGCCTGCCGGGGGCTACGTTCCAACCCTATCCTTTGCTGCCGTCGCCGAGTCCGGGTGGTGAGTGTGCGCCCATTCCAACTGCAGCCCAAAGAACGGCAGACCAAAATGCCCTGGACTATCTGCTTCCTTTACTGAACGCGATACCGCCGATGAGTCAGATCGTATCACCCCCGCCCGCTGATTACCAAAGTGCAGTTCAGGCTATCGTAGATCAAAATAACAGCATAACAGGCAACGCAAATGCTGTGTACCCGCCGTATGTAAATGATAATGTTATAGCACTAGATTTTACTTACATAGTAGGACCGGCGGATCATGTAGTTTCTAATCAGGTCGGTATGGGTACAACCTGGAGAGCTGCGTGGCGCGTAACGTGTAGCCAATAAGCCCGCCAAAAAAAACCGCGATGAGCGGTTATAGTATGCGGAAATGTTCGGCCAGCGGACCGAATACTCTAACCAGGACGACCGCATCTGCGGCCTTGCGGATCTCTCTGCCGTTGCGGGTCATGAGATATTCCAGGTCTTTGGTTGAAAGGCCCTCAAGAACTGTTCTCAACCGGCGGGCGGCTCTGGCCTTCTTCTGATCTTTGGGTTTGGGCACGGTGTGTAAAGAACTCGCCAATAACTATAGTTCTTTCGGACAATTTGTAAATCCTGCGTGGATTTTTTTGCTTTTATGCTAGAGTATTAGCACATGGTCGTAAATCCCATCCTTAAAGGACTCAATGAGAAACAAATAGAGGCCGTCAAAACGATTGACGGTCCTGTTTTGGTCATATCCGGTCCCGGTTCAGGCAAGACCAGGGCCCTGACCCATCGCGTAGCCTGGATGATAGCGTCCGGCATCAACCCGGTCCATATTCTGGCCATCACATTTACTAATAAGGCGGCCAACGAAATGCGCGGACGCATCACCAAGCTCCTGGGCGGTGACAAGAAAAATATCGAGATGCCGACCATCGGCACGTTCCACGCCCTCGGCCTGCGCATCCTGCGCAAAGAGATACAGCTCCTGGGCTACCGGCCCAGTTTTTCCATTGTTGATTCCGATGACCAGCTGTCGCTGATGAAGCGCATCATGGGCTCGCTCGAGATGGACACCAAGCGCTACAACCCGCGCACGATGCTTAACAAGATATCCAAGCTCAAAACCGACCTCATCTGGCCGGAGAGCTACGCGCCCCAGGAATACATGGACAAACTGGTCGGCAAGCTCTACGCGCTCTACCAGAACGAGCTCCGGGAAATGAACGGTCTTGATTTCGACGACCTCATCGTGCTGACGGTCAAGATATTCAAAGAGCATCCGGAAGTGCTGGCCAAGTATCACGAGTGGTGGAAGTACATCATGGTGGACGAATACCAGGACACGAGCCACGACCAGTACCAGTTCGTGAAACTGCTGGCGTCCAAATACCGGAACATATTCGCCATCGGCGACGATGCCCAGTCCATCTATGCTTTCCGCGAAGCCGACATCCGCAACATCCTGAACTTCCAGAAAGATTATGCTGAAGCGAAGATCGTTATGCTCGAACAGAACTACCGTTCGACCCGGACCATTCTGGCCGCCGCCCAGAATATCATCTCCAACAACAAGAACCAGTTTCCGAAGACATTGTGGACCGAGAACGAAGCGGGGGAGAAGATACTGGTCAAAGAAACGCTCAATGAGCGGACCGAGGCCAATTTCATCATCGCCCGCATCGTGAAGTTCATGCGCGAGGGCTACAAGCTCCAGGACTTCACCGTCCTGTACCGCACCCACGCCCAGTCCCGCGCCATTGAAGAGGCTCTCATCACGCACCACCTGCCGTACCAGATAGTCGGCGGGCTGAGATTCTATGAACGGCGCGAGATAAAAGACATCATGGCCTATCTGAAGTTCATCCATAATCCGACCGATGTCCTAAGCTTTGAGCGCATCTATAACATCCCGCCCCGGGGCATCGGCGGAACCACATTCGACAGGATACTGGCCACCGGCAAGAAGAACCTGATGGAGGGCCTGACGGAACTGCTGGGCGGAGAAACGAAGAGGTCGGAAGCGCTCAAAGATTTCTGGGAACTCCTGACCGACCTGATCGCCTTTGCTCAGAAAAAGCCGCTCACCAAAACCATCAAGAATATCGTGGAATCGATCGGGTACGAGGAATACCTGAAAAGTTTGAGTATGGCTAAGAACGCAAAGGTAGAGAACGTGGAAGAGCGCATGGAGAACATCCAAGAACTTCTGACCGTGGCCAGGGCCTATGATAACCTGGAGCCCGAAGAGGGTAGGGCACGATTTTTGGAAGAGATAGCGCTCCTCCAGGAAGCCGACCGGAGCAAGGACGAGAACAAGCCCCGTGTGAACCTGATGACCATGCATTCGTCAAAAGGACTCGAATTCCCTGTCGTGTTCATCGTCGGCATGGAAGAGGGGCTCTTCCCGCATGCCCGCACCATTTACCAGCCCCACGAGATGGAGGAGGAGCGGCGCCTGGCTTATGTCGGCATCACCCGGGCCAAGGACCGGCTCATCCTGACACACACCAAGTACCGCAATATCTTCGGCACGACCGAGGTCAACCTGCCGTCCCGCTTTCTGGCCGAACTGCCCCAGGAACTGCTTGATTATCAGTTCAGCGACCCTGATAATGAGTATGAAGAGACACTTTCATATGACGATTAAAAATATGTCCGCAGTAAAGCTTTACGCTAAAAAATCACTCGGCCAGAATTTCCTTATCAATCCGCGCATCGTCGAGAAGATCGTCGAGGCGGCGGCGGTTTCGGCGGAGGATACCGTACTTGAGGTCGGGCCGGGGACGGGCAATCTGACCCGCGCGCTGGCGGCAACCGGGGCCCGCGTCATCGCCGTTGAAAAAGACCGGCGCGTCATCGAGGACCTCCAGGCCGAGTTCAGCGCCGCCCAGATAGAGATAATCGAGGGAGATATCCTGGAATTCGACCCGGCGGCAAACGGCCTCCAGGACGGCGGCTACAAGATAGTCGCCAATCTGCCGTATTACATCACTTCGCATTTCCTGCGCACGGTGTTCGAGAAATGGCCCCGGCCGTCGCTCATGATCCTGATGGTGCAGAAAGAAGTCGCCCGGCGCATTACGGCCAAGCCGCCCCGCATGAACCTGCTCGCCCTTTCGGTACAGTACTATGCGGACCCGAAGATCATCGCTCCGGTCCGGGCCGGCAATTTCCGGCCCATGCCGAACGTTGATTCGGCGATAATAAGCTTAAGGCCGAAGGCCGAACGCCTGAAGCCGGCCGAAGAAGAAATGCTCTTCAAGTTATTAAGGGCGGGCTTTTCCGGCAAAAGAAAACAGCTGGTTAATAACCTGGCCAAAAACTTTGGTATGATGAAAGATGATCTGCCGAAATTATTCGCTGAGACAGGCCTGAAACCCGACATCCGGGCGGAAAACCTGTCATTGAGCCAATGGATGGAGTTATCGAAACATATAAAAAAATAGTCCGCCTGCGTCCTTCCGGTTTTTGGCCGGGTTTTATCGTCGGGCTCGCTTACTTCTCGTGGATGCTGTGGTGGTTCTGGTCCTCATCAGTATATCTCTCGGTTTTGCTCGGAGCCGACAGCAACGTACCGGTCTTTCTGGTCATCCTGCCGACTTTTGTCATTACCGTAGCCGGCGTTTCATTATTTTGGGGATTCTTCGGTTACGCGGTCTATAACCTTAAAAGGGTGCGGCCCGTTTTCCTGCCGTTCTTCTACGCGGGAACTTTTGTCCTGCTTGAATATCTGAGGACCTGGTTCGTCGGGATACTGTTATACGGCGACGGGGGAGTGTTGGGCGCTAATTGGACTTTCGGAAATCCGGCTTACTTGTTCGTCAATATCGGCCCGATAAGAGAGTCGGCTTCGTACTGGGGGGTCTACGGCGTTGATTTTCTGATAGTTTTTCTCGGCGCGGCAACTTTCTTATTGATACGGGCGGGACGAAAGCTGAGAACCGTTTACATATTAGAGATGCTGGCGGCGGTTCTTGTCGTCGTCTTACCCGGCTTATTCTCCGCGGCGCACAATCAAGACAAAAAAATTAATGTTTCAGTGATTCAGACAGAAAATCCTGTCAGGGTTTCCCAGCCTCCCGAAGAGCTCCTGTCGGATTTTAGCAGGAAGAACGAATTGCTCCGGGAAGCCTCGAACAGATCCGATGTGGTTATTTTTCCGGAAAGTGCCGATTTCTCGAAGACTCTTTCTACTTTTCTGGACTCCGCGTCCGTCCCGAAATACTTTTCCGGTCTGTCCCCGGAGAACGTCCTTGTGGTGGACAGCGACAGGGTTCCGGAGCAGGAAGAGCTGAAGTCTAAGGTTGTTCTGATAGATTCAAAGAACGGGGTCGTCGGTTCTTATGACAAGCTGTTATTAACGCCCGGGGGAGAATACTTCCCGTACGCCTCGCGTCTCACGCTTTGGGTTTTGAGCCACTTTTTTAAAAGCGATCTTGCATCCTTCAAGGCCGGCTTTGCCCGGGGCACAGAAAACAACGTACTTTACTATAAAGACAGCCGGATAAAGCTTCTCGTCTGTTCGGATGTCATATCTCCATCCATATCCGGAGAGGGTGATTTTGACTATATGGTCAACCTTCGAAATTTAGCGGTGTTCGGGGGCGACGCACTGATAGAACGGGAACTCTTCTCTATGGCCAGGTTCAGGGCTGCCGAGAACGGTAAATACCTCATTGTAGCTTCAAATTTCGGCCATTCTTACGTACTTGACCCCTCGGGAGACGCGGTCGCATCAACCGACTCTACGGGGTATAAGATATTAACAGCTGATGTTGTGCCCAACAAAGAGCGGACATGGTACAATAAACTAGGAGATTGGCCGATTTTATTGTTTTGCCTAGGGCTGGTTTGTTTCGGCCTCATCTTCAAAAAATGGCAAATAAAACGCGGATCATAATACTGTCGCTGGCGGTTTTTGCGGTTTTTTTGGTTTACCAATTTGCGCAGTACGTCCATACATTCGCAATGAGCGGGCCGGCGTTGGCGATTTCCGGGACGCCCCCGCCCAACCCCGACGAAGATTCCGATCATGACGGCCTGACCGATACCCAGGAAACCGTCTGGAATACCGATCCGTTCAATCCGGATTCCGATGGTGACGGCTTCAAAGACGGGGAAGAGGTCGCATCGGGACACGACCCGTTGAAGCCCGGTCCGGATGACCTCATACCGCAGGGCGGTTCGAATATTACCGATCAGGTAAGCACCCTCGTGGTCTCCGGCCTTTCCGCCGGCAACATCGATAACAACAACTCTGACCAGTCTAATCAAGCTCTCGCCGATATCAGCTATTCGACAATACTCGACGCCGCGAAAGCACTTGATTCAAGCAATATCCAGACGGCGAAACCGCTTGCCGCGTCCGACACCAAAGATGCTCAGGAGAAATACGTTAACGCCCTGGGACTCATTATCCAGGAAGATCTGTGGGCGCCACTCGTTAATGAGCCCCGCGTGTCTGCGCAGAAATTCGCCGAATTTAACAGCGGCGATAAGCAGCTTATATCTGACGACCAAATATATTTTAATACCAAGGCCGCCTATTATAAGAACGTTCTGGATGAGGTTGCTTCAATACCGGTACCTCCTTCCTGGCTTGATGTACACGGACAGATCATGGACAGCCTGAAACAACTTATAATCAGCCACCAATCCTTGGCCCAAACGGACAGTGATCCCATAAAAAGTACCGCCGCTTTAAATAATCTGACATCGCTCTACCAGAATGTCAGGCCGATGCTCTCTACTATTGTCCAGAGAGTAAA
>JAHFKT010000016.1:14680-21052 GCA_023245235.1 Candidatus Yanofskyibacteriota bacterium | reverse complement strand
CCGATGGATCCTTCGTTCGGTATTCGGTTTTAATTGATGAAGATTCATAAGAATTTATTTTACCCTGATGCTTTTTAACGCCTGGAGTGTTGCCATGGCAATGTTTACTTTATTGTTTGTCCGTCTGATCAACTTACCCGTCAGACCGGTAATACCCGACAGTTTGGCAACAACACGGACCGGACCGCCGGCCTTAACACCGCCGCGGCCCGGCTTTAAGATCACCACCGCGGCATGATACTTGGCTTCAACCTGATACGGGATCGTACCGTTCTTCAGTATGATCGTAATAATGTTCTTTTTAGCCTGGTTGACCGCCTTCTGGACGGACTGTGCGACATCTTTACCCTTGGCCATACCGACACCGACACGGCCCTTGCCGTCTCCGATGACAACAGTTGCTCTGAAGCTGAAACGCTTGCCGCCCTTGGTAACGCGGGATACGCGGGCAATATCAAGCACCCGCTGGTCAAATTCGGACTTGGGGCGTTCATCCCGCCGGCCGCCGCGCCGTGGACCCCCGCCGCGGCCGCCATGACGAAACTGGCCGCCACGACTCGGACGGGGCTGATATGCTCCGGGCTGAGCCTGAGGAACCGACGCTTGCGGCGCTGGTACTTCTGCTGCTGGTTGTGGTTGGATAGTTTCTTCCATGTCGATAGATTAAAATTTGATACCGCCGGTTCTCAATCCTTCGGCCAGGGCCTTTACGCGGCCGTGATATTTAAACCCGCCCCGATCGAAAACCGCTTCGGTAATACCTTTCTGCTTCATCGCCGCGGCCAATGATTGGCCTATCTCCAGTGCTTTGTCGATCTTGCCGCCCTTAGCGCGTTTGCCCTTCTTGCCGGCATAGTCGGAACTGCTCACTAAAGTCTTGCCGGTCTGATCGTCAATAACCTGAGCATAGGTGAACCGGTTGCTTTTGTATACGGCAATGCGCGGACGCTCTGAGGTGCCGCTGATCTTTGAGCGAACTCGGCCGTGTCGGCTCTGTCTGCGTGAATTTTTTGTATTGGTAGTGGACATATATGTTTTAACCGGATGCAACTGCTTTCTTACCGGCCTTTCTTCGGATTATCTCGCCCTGGTAACGGATACCGCTTCCCTTATACGGTTCGGGCGGGCGGTATGACCGTATCTTAGCGGCAACTTTACCGACGAGCTCTTTGTCCATTCCCTGGATACGGATGCTGCTTTTCTCAGCCTTAAACGCAACGCCTTCCGGGCCGGCTACCGTGACCGGGTGAGAGAACCCGAGGCCGAGCTCAAGGTCGTTGCCCTTCACCACCGCTTTATAGCCGACGCCCTGGAACTCAAGTACTGTCTCAAAGCCGGTCGTCACCCCGATGATCATATTCTGAACTAATGAGCGCGCAAGTCCCCAAAAAACATTACTGTCCTTCAATGCGGTATCGGCGGGCTTTATCCGTAGCTCATTATTCTCAAGGGCGATCGTCACATGCTGCGGAAGCGTCTTTTTGATGGTCCCTTTCGGGCCTTTTACCGAAATAAAACCGCCGCTCATGGTTACTTCGACGCCGTTCGGGACTGCAATTGGTTTTTTTCCGATTTTAGACATGATTGATGGCTACCAAACTTCACAGATTATTTCTCCGCCCAAGTGTTGTTTTCTGGCTTCATGTGAATCCATAATGCCTTTCGGGGTGGAGATGATCGATAAACCGTGGCCGGACCGGACCGGCTTGATCTCGTTGGCCTTGATGTACATCCGGCGGGAAGGCCGGCTGATCATCTTTACGCCGGTCAATGCAGAAAAGCCGTCATCGTACTTCAATGTTATGAGCAAGAATTCGTGTTCGGCTTTTTTGGCCTTTTTCTTTGTTCGCTCAAAATCACCGACGTAGCCGGCCTTCTTCAGGATGGTTGCCAGAGCCAATTTCATCTTTGAGAACGGAATCGAAACCGTCTCATGGCGCACGGCCTGAGCGTTCTTGATGCGGACCATCATGTCTGAAATCGGATCGGTTAAGCTCATATGATTAAAATTACCAGCTTGATTTTTTTATTCCCGGCAATAATCCCGCACTGGCCAGTTCCCGGAAATGGATCCTGCACAGACCGAACCGGCGCATATAGCCGCCCTTGCGGCCGCACAAAAAGCATCGGTTCACTCTCCGGCTCGAAAACTTTGGCTTTTTGTTCGAACGTGCGATTGTAGATTTCTTTGCCATAAATTTATTTGATCGGAAATCCCATATTTTTCAACAGGACCACTCCTTCGGCCCTGTTCTTGGCGCTCGTGGTTACCGTTACCTGGAGACTGAAAATATCCTTACTATTCTCGTAATTCAATTCCGGGAAAATACTTGATTCCCTGATGCCCAGATTCAGATTCCCGGCAGCGTCAAAGTTCTTCTGCTCGATACCCCGGAAATCTTTCGATCGTGGCAATGCGATATTAACAAGGCGGTCTATAAAATCATACATGCGCTTGCCGCGTAACGTGACGGATACTCCCACCGGTACGCCTTCCCTCATCTTAAAGCTGGCGATGGATTTCTTGGCGTTCCGGAATACCGGCTTCTGGCCCGATAACAGCTCCAGGTCGTGAACGATACGGTCTATGGCCTTTTGGTCCTTATGGATCCGTCCGATACCGATATTAATGGTAACTTTTTTGACCTTAGGCACCGCCATCACGTTGGAAATCTTAAATTCCTTCTGCATCAAGGGGATGACGTTCTTTCTGTATTGTTGAAGAATGTGTGCCATATTATAGTTCGTTCTTGCACTTTTTACAAACTCTCACCTTGCGGTCGCCATTCACCAGATATCCGACCCTGGTGACCTTGCCGCAGGATTTACAGACTAAAGCGACACTAGCGGCATGTACGGGCCGTTCTTTACTGATGATCTGTCCGGTTTGGCCTTGTTGGCGGGCTCGGGTATGTTTCTTCATTATATTCAGGCCCTCAACCACGATCCGACCTTCTTGCGGCAGAACGGTCAAAACTTTACCGTTTTTCCCGCGGTCCTTACCGCTCAGCATCACCACATTGTCGCCTTTGTGTATTTTCATGGTAAACATGGCGGTTAGACCAACTCCTGCGCCAATGACGCAATGGTATTAAAACCTTTCTCTTTGATCTCCCTCGGGATCGGCCCGAAGATACGGCCGCCCTTGGGTTCGGTGCCGTCCAATAAAACGACGGCATTATCATCGAACCGGATGTATGTACCGTCCTTGCGCCGGTATGGTTTCCTCTGGCGAACCACGACGGCCTTCACGACATCCTTTTTCTTGACGGCTTTGCGCGGTTCGGCAATCTTAACCGAAGCAACTACAATATCCCCGATCTCGGCATATCGGCGGCGGGAACCTCCAAGCACCTTAAAAACACCGACCTTTTTGGCACCTGAGTTATCCGCAACATCTACTATGGAACGTAATTGCAACATACGGGTTAGTTTAGTTTACTTGCTACGATCCACCGCTTATCTTTCGATATCGGGCGGGTTTCCTGGATGATCACCGTATCACCGGGGTGATACTGATTCTCCTGATCGTGGGCTTTATATCTTTTGGTCACTTTGAAATATTTCTTGTACTTCGGATGCTTCTTCATCCGGGTAATCTCAACGACAACGGTCTTATCCATTTTATCCGAGACTACATGCCCCTTGAGTGTTCGGTGTTTAATCTGTTCCATATTATTTGTTGATCGCGGTCAGGATCCGGGCGATATTGCGTTTAGTCTTTCCGAGCTGGGTCGTATCTTTCAGTTTCTTTTCCGCCAGGTCAAAGCTCAACTGGGTCAGCTTACTGCGCAGATCATTGAGCATAGCGCCCAATTCTTCTTTTGATTTGTTGAAATCTATTCGTTTCATATTATCGGGCTACGATCCTGGTTTTAATCGGCAATTTATGTGCCCCCAAACGCAAAGCCTTTCGAGCATCTACTTCGGGCAATCCGTCGATCTCAAAGATAACGCGACCAATTTCTACCGGTGCCACAAAGTGGGACAACGCTCCTCGGCCGCCGCCCATACCGATCTCGGAACTGCGGGCAGTCCTTGGCTTATCGGGGAAAACACGGATCCAGATCTTACCGCCGCGCTGAATATACCGGGCCATTACTTTACGGGCCGATTCCAGCTGATTCGCCTTCAACCACGTCGATTCTTCGGCCTTCAACCCAAAACTGCCGAAACTCAATTGAGTACCGCGGCTGGCGTATACTTTTCCGTGGCCCCTGCCGTGTCCCTTATGGGTCTTTGTGTGTTTTACTCGTGAAGGTTGCATAAATTCTGTAAGATTATATCAGATAAATTCGAATTTGTCTATAATTCTTTTTCAAACTTTTCACCCTTATAGACCCACACTTTAATACCAATGGTACCGTATGTGGTGTGCGCGGTAGCCTTGGCATAATCGATATCGGCCCGCAAGGTTTGCAACGGCAGATTCCCCTCTTCAAGGTGTTCCGAACGGGCAATTTCAGCGCCGTCCAACCGGCCGCCCATTTGGATCTTGGCGCCTTTAACCTGCTTCGAGGCTATCATCTTGGCCAATGTCTGTTTCATGATCCTGCGGAAGGGAATGCGTTTTTCTATCTGGTCTACGATCGACTCGGCCATGACCGCTGCCGATGATTCCGGATGTTTTAGCTCCTGAACTTCCAAACGGATGGCGACTTTCTTTTTCAGTAGCCCGTGGATCACTTTCTTAAGCTCCTCAATACCGCTGCCGGCACGGCCGATGAGCAGACCCGGCCGCGAAGTAGTGATAATAATGTTCAGCATGTCGCTGCCACGGTCGATACGGACATCGGCGACGCCCAGGCTTTTCAGTTTCTTATCCAAAAATGTACGGACCTTCAGGTCATCTTTCAGATACGGAATATATTTGCGGCCGCCGAACCAGTGGGATGACCAATCCTTTTGGATACCGATACGAAATGATGTTGGAGAGATTTTTTGTCCCATAATATTGTATTAAATCGCTTTACGCTGGAAGAAGCGTTTTTTAACCCCGGCCATGGCTCCTTCTTTTTTACCGATCTCGGTCTTTATCTCGGGCTTTTCCAGCTTTACTTTCGGCTGCTGCTCGTGGTCATGATCATGGTCATGATCATGCTTTTTCTCCTGCTTTTCAGCTTTCAAGCCGGCTACTTTTTCGGCTAAGACTAATCGGATATGGCTGGTCTTCTTCTGGATCTCACCGGAGCGGCCGAAAGCTTTCGGGCGGTAGCGCTTCAATTTGACGCCTTCGTCAACATAAAACTCTTTTATGTACAGATTGCTTTTAACCATGCTGAAATTGTTCTCGGCATTTGCCAACGCCGACCTGATAAGCTTCATGATCGGTTCGGATGGCCTGCGGACCAGAAACTCCAGTTGCTCAAGGGCTTTTAGCGCGTTTTTGCCTTTGACCGCATTAACCACGGCTCGTACTTTACGAGGCGCCAGGCGCACATTATTTAATTGGGCTTTTACGGTTGCCATGATTATTTCTTCACTGTTTTATCCGCTTCTGTCGCGGGGGCTTTTGCGGCTTGCGCGGCCTCGATCTCTTTCTGGCGCGTCGCGGCCTCAAGTTCCCTTTGCATCCGGCCGCCGTGTCGGGAGAACTTCTTCGTGTGCGAGAACTCGCCCAACTTGTGACCGATCATATCTTCGGTAACAAGCACCGGAATATGGACACGGCCGTTATGGACGCCGAACGTATAGCCGATCATTTCGGGAATGATGGTACATGCCCGTGCCCAGGTCTTGATGATCGTTTTGTCGCCCGCCTTTAAATTGGCTATCTTTTTCAGTAGCCGCTCATCCACATACGGACCTTTTTTCAGTGATCGTGACATATTATTTAGTTCTGCGTCGAACAATGAATTTATTGGATTTCTTTTTCTTGTTTCGGGTCTTGCGTCCGCCCGTTATTTTGCCCTGCGCGGTTTTCGGTCGGCGGGTTCCTCGGCCTTGGCGGCCCTCGCCACCACCGTACGGATGGTCAACCGGGTTCATGGCCGTACCCCGGACTTTCGGCCGTCGACCGAGCCAACGGGAACGGCCGGCCTTACCCAGCGAAATCGAGCTGTGTTCGGCGTTAGAAAGCTGGCCGATGGAAGCATAGGCCTCTCCCGAAACCAAACGGGTTTCCGATGACGGCATGACCAGCTGAACATATCCGCCCTCGCTGGCCAATACGCTTGCGGCAGAACCTGCCGAGCGGACCATCTTACCGCCCTGGCCCGGAAATAATTCTATATTATGAACCAGTGACCCTTGCGGGATGTTCTTAAGCTTCATGCGATTGCCCGGCTTCAAGGATGCACGCTCTGAAGTAATAACAACATCTCCGACCTTCATATCTTGGGGCGCCAATATATAGCGTTTCTCGCCGTCAGT
>JAHFKT010000016.1:9655-14670 GCA_023245235.1 Candidatus Yanofskyibacteriota bacterium | reverse complement strand
GCGGGTCGTGCGATTCGGATCATATTCTAATGCGGCGACCTTGCCCGGAATATTAACTTTATTCTGACGGAAATCAATCTCCCGATAGAGGCGCTTTGCACCACCGCCGCGGCCCTGCCGCCCGCCGGTGATGCGACCTTGATTATTGCGGCCGTAGGCCTTTTTGAAGCCGTGTTTTAAAGACTTCAAGGGCTCAATATCGGTTAATTGGGAGAAATCGTATCCTTGCATATGCCGTCGGGACGGCGTTGTCGGTTTGTAATTCTTGCTCATATTATGGTTTGGCCTGGGCTATGGAACTGCCTTCGGCCAGCGTAACGATCGCCTTCCTGAACCCGGACTTGAATCCGGAGTAGCGGCCGACGGTGCGGGCCTTTTTGGGCATATTCAATACATTAACACCGGTCACTTTCACGTGGAACATCTTTTCGACTTGTTTTGTGATCTCGTTCTTTGTTGCGTTGCCTGCAACCACAAATACGTATTGGTTTATGTTCAATAGCCGGGATGCCTTCTCGCTTATGTAAAAATACTTCAAAGCCGACTGGCCGCTCACAGTCATGACCGGAGCCTGGGTAGCTTTTTCTTCCGATTGTTCCGGTATTGAAACTGCTTCCGTCTTTTTCTTTTGCGGTTTAGCTTTTTTCGGCTCTGATTTTTTGAATGGATTGAACGCGGTCATGATCGAAATTAATTCTTCTTTTTTGCCCACAACTTCTCTACTATCTCCAAAGCCGCCTTGGGCATGATGAGATACGTGGAAGACAGAACATTGAGCGGGCTCAGATTCCGGGCTTCAATAGTATCGATATAGGGTAAATTGCGGGCGGCCTTATAGAGCGCAACTGAATTATCGGGCATTACCAATAAAATACTGGTCAGTTTACCAACTACGGGAGTGAACTTCTTCATGATCGCCGCCACTTCTTTGGTCTTCTGGTTCTGGATCTTCATCGCATCGAGCACCACTAAATGGCCTGCTCGGGCTTTCGAAGACAGCGCAACCTTAAGCGCCTTCTGTACCATCTTCTTATTGATGTCCTTTTTAAAATTGGCCTCTTTGGTCGGACCGTGGGTGACGCCGCCGCCCTTCCAGATAGGAGAACGGATAGAGCCGTGCCGGGCCCGGCCCGTGCCCTTTTGCTGCCATGGTTTCTTACCGCCTCCGCGGACTTCACCGCGGCCCTTGGCATGAGCGAGTACCTGGCGCTTATTGCTCATCTGGGAAGTAACGACTTGATAGACAAGGTCATTGTTGGCCGCCAAACCGAAAACGTCGTTCGAGAGTTCGACGGTTCCGATGTTCTCCGCGTTTTGGTTGTATAGTGGCAGTTCCATATGATTATTGGGAGGTGATGGTTACGACCGACCCGTTGTTGCCGGGAATGGCACCTTTGATAGCCATCAGTCCGTGTTCGGCATCGATCTTTACGACCTTCAATCCGCGGACTGACTTTGCAACGCCACCCATTCGGCCGGCCATGCGCATACCTTTCAGCGTGTGCTGGGGAAATCGCTGACCGATCGAGCCGGCATGACGCATAACTGAATGATGACCGTGGCTGGCCGGCATGCCGTGGAACCCATGGCGCTTCACAACGCCCTGGAAACCCTTACCTTTCGAAGAGCCGGCCACTTTGACCGTATCTCCTTCGGCAAAGACAGAGGCATCCAGAGTGTCGCCCACCTTCAGTTCCCCGACCGACGTAAATTCTCTCAGAACGGCAAAGTTGCCCAGATTCTTCCGATGGCCCTTCTCAGCTTTGGTCAGTTTCTTTTTTGTGCCCATGCCCAACTGGACCGCTTCGTAGCCGTCTTTGTCCTTGGTCTTGACCTGAACGACGGTATTGGGCTGAACCTGGACAAGCGAAACCGGAACGACGGTTCCGTCTTCCTTGAACAGCTGGGTCATCCCTACTTTTGTGGCTAAAAGAAATTTCATTCCCGGAAAAATTTTCACAAAAAATACCGGACAAGCCGGCAATGCCAAGCTAGTCTCTGGTTTTGTATTCCTATGTTCTAGGTGTTTAAAACCACTCTCGGTAAATTAAGGTAATCGTTCGACAGAGCATTTTTACAAACCGGTTGTGATGGATGTTCTCCCTTCCGGGAACTTGTCCAACCCTTGCCGGATAAATACTCTGTCTGATTACTACCTTATTCTCTCGTCCCAATTACTTGAGACGAGAAGTAAAGCAATAATTACATTTTGATCTCGATATCAACGCCCGAGGGCAGATTCAGATTCATTAAGGCATCGATGATCTTCGGTGTCGGTGCTGTAATGTCGATCAGCCGCTTATGGGTCCGCATCTCGAACTGTTCCCTGGAATTCTTATCGATAAAGCTGGAGCGGTTGACCGTGTACTTATGGATCTCGGTCGGCAACGGCACGGGACCGATCGGCTTGCCGCCGTAACGCTCAATTACTTCAATAATTTGAGCGGCGGACTTGTCGATGATCTTGTTGTCGTACGCCTTGAGCTTGATGCGTATGCGTTGATTGTTTTCAGTTTTCTTTGGCATGGCTTTTCTAAAGAACAGTTCGACCATTCGCTGATGCGAATGGTCGAATTTTTACTTGATAACCTTGGTTACGGCTCCGGCGCCGACGGTCTTGCCACCCTCTCGAATAGCAAAGCGCTGCTTTTCTTCCATGGCAATCGGAGCGATCAGCCTGACTTCCAGATTTACGGTATCGCCCGGCATAACCATTTCAGTTCCCGCCGGCAGTATGACCTCTCCGGTCACATCGGTCGTTCGGAAGTAGAACTGCGGCTTATAACCCTTCAGGAACGGTGTGTGACGGCCACCCTCTTCTTTGGTCAGGACATAAATCTCTGCGGTGAAATCGGTATGCGGAGTGATGGTTCCGGGCTTAGCCAGAACCTGGCCTCGTTCAATGTCCTCTTTCTTCAGGCCACGCAGGAGCAGACCGGCATTATCGCCCGCCATACCCTCATCGAGCTGTTTGTTGAACATCTCAATACCGGTGATAACAGTCTTAGCGGTCGGCTTCAAACCGACGACCTCGACTTCTTCATTGAGCTTAACCTTGCCGCGTTCGATACGGCCGGTAACGACAGTACCGCGGCCTTCGATCGAGAAGATATCTTCGATAGGCATCAAGAACGGCTTGTCTATATCGCGAACCGGTTCAGGAATGTATTCATCAAGCTGTTTGACCAATTCCATGAACGGCTTACAGGCCTCATCATCCTTTGATTTAGCCTCCAGTGCCTTAACGGCGGAGCCTCTGATGATAGGCGTGGCGTCCCCGGGGAATCCGTATTTATTCAAGAGTTCTCGGATCTCAGCTTCAACAAGGTCGGCCAATTCCGGGTCCTCGACCATGTCCATCTTGTTCATGAATACGATTATCGAAGGTACGCCAACCTGCCGGGCAAGCAAAATGTGCTCCCGGGTCTGGGGCATCGGACCGTCCGGAGCGGATACCACCAAGATGGCACCGTCCATCTGGGCGGCACCGGTGATCATGTTCTTAATATAGTCAGCGTGGCCGGGAGCGTCGATGTGGGCATAGTGACGCTTCGGAGTTTCATACTCGGAGTGATGGAGAGAGATCGTGATACCGCGGGCCCGCTCTTCCGGGGCTTTATCAATGCTGTCAATGCCTTCAACGCGGGCGCTATAGCCCTCGTCTTTGTGCATGTCCAGAACATGCAAAATTGCAGCAGTCGTGCTGGTTTTACCATGGTCAACGTGACCGATTGTGCCGACGTTTACGTGCGGCTTATTGCGTTCGAATTTTCCTGCCACTGTGGTTGTACAGCTTGTAGGTCCTTACGCGTGGATTGAATTGGAAGTCCAGGCGCAAGAATCCAGAAGCTATAATTTAAATTGTAAATCTATTTTAGACGAATTAGCCTCTTTAGTCAATAGTCATCATCCTCTCTTCATCCTCGATCTGGGTCTTCAGCGACAGGATGTCCTTATTGATCCGTTCCAGAAGCTCGACTTCCGCGGCGTTGGACGATCTGACGGGCAGTGCTCCATTGCCATTATGGACCTTTATCTCTTTCTCTCCTCCACCGACCAGCTCCTTATAAGTACCGTATCCTACCACCACAAATGACGGCTCGCCGTTATCCAAGATCAAAACCGCGGTCGAACTCTTCAGCATTTTCTTCAGTTCGTTGATCTCGATGCTCATAATAGTTACTTTTTGCCTTCTATGATCTGCTGGGCGATATTCGCAGGAACCGGTTCATAGTGATCGAACTCCATGGTGTAATTCCCGCGGCCCTCGGTCAATGAACGGAGGGATGTGGAATAGCCGAACATCTCCGACAACGGCACGCGGGCCTCGATGACCTTCAGGCTCAGGCCGGATGAACGATCGACAATACCTATGATCTGACCCCGGCGGGATGCCAGGTCGCCCGTTGTCTCACCCATCGATTTCTCGGGTACGATGACCTCCACTTTCATTATCGGTTCCAATATCACGGGTTTAGCGCGTTTTGAAGCTTCTTGCAAGGCCATCTGGGCGGCAATCTTGAATGCAATTTCCGAAGAGTCGACCTCATGGTAAGAACCGTCGTAGATGGTAACTTTCATATCCACCATCGGAAAGCCGGCAACAACACCCTTGTCCATCGCTTCTTGGACGCCTTTTTCAGCCGGCCGGACGAATTCCTCCGGAATCGCTCCGCCCCTGATCTCGTTCTCAAATTCATAGCCTGCACCGCGTTCGCGCGGTTCAACACGCAGCCATACATGACCGTATTGGCCGCGGCCGCCGGACTGTTTGATGTATTTACCTTCGGCCTGAGCTTGCATTGTAATGGTCTCCTTATAGGCAACCTGGGGCCGGCCGGTATTGGCCTGTACGCCGAACTCACGGCGCATCCGGTCAACCAGCACTTCTAGATGGAGCTCGCCCATTCCCGAGATGATCGTATCGCCCCTTTCTTCATCGCCGCGGATGCGGAATGTCGCGTCCTCATCGGAAAGCTTACGCAGAGCAAGGCCCATTTTTTCCTGGTCAGCTT
>JAHFKT010000016.1:0-9645 GCA_023245235.1 Candidatus Yanofskyibacteriota bacterium | reverse complement strand
TGGTCTTGGGTTCAATACGAAGCGAAATGACCGGCTCAGGAGCTTCAATACCACGTAATGAGACGATGTGGGCCGGGTCACAGAGCGTATCGCCGGTCTTGGTACCTTTTAGACCGACAGCCGCGGCAATACCGCCGGCATCGATCTCTTTAATCTCTTCGCGCTCATTTGCATGAAGACGGACAATGCGGCCGATACGTTCCTGCTGGCCCGATTTAGCGTTATAGACATAGGAACCGGCTTGAAGCATGCCCTGATAAACCCTAAAAAAGGTCAGCTGACCGACATAAGGATCGGTGGCAACTTTAAAAGCGAGGGCCGCGAATGGCGCATCATCTCTCGGCTCGATCAATACTTCATTCCCCTGCTCATCCAGGGCTTTGTTCGGCGGCACGTCAAGAGGCGACGGAAGGTAGAGCGCAACGGCATCGAGAACCAGCTGGACGCCCCTATTCTTCAGGGCCGAACCGCAATAAACAGGGTAGATCTTGTCGGCAATGACCGCGGTCCGCAAAATAGTATTGAGGCGGTCAACGCCGATCTCCTTGCCCTCAAGGTAGTCGCTTAATGCCGATTCATCATGTTCAACGATCTTTTCTATCAGAATAGCCCGCTGCTTTTCAGCTTCGGCGTTGAGCTCGGCCGGAATGTCGGAACGTACGACTTTTTCTCCCTTGGCGCCTTCGAACTGGACAAAAGTCATCGTCAGCAGGTCAACGATACCCGTAAATTGATCTTCGTGGCCGTTCGGGATCTGCATTTTCACCGCATGCGGAGAGAGCCGCTCGAGAATAGATTGGAACGATCGATCAAAAGACGCTCCGAGGCGGTCGAGTTTATTGATAAAACAAATGCGCGGCACGTTATAATCATCCGCGTAGCGCCAGTTAGTCTCGGATTGCGGTTCTACGCCGGCGACGCCGTCGAATACAACAACCGCACCGTCGAGCACCCGCAGTGAGCGCTTGACCTCGATAGTGAAATCAATGTGCCCGGGAGTATCGATAAGATTGATCTTTATCTTCTTCTCGGGGTCGCCGGCGGCGGTTGTCGGGGTCCAATAGGCGGTCGTAGCGGCGGCGGTGATGGTAATGCCGCGTTCCCGCTCCTGTTCCATCCAGTCCATGACCGTATCTCCTTCGTGTACCTCGCCGATCTTATGACTTATGCCGGTATAAAATAAAATGCGCTCGGAAACAGTAGTTTTTCCGGCGTCGATGTGGGCAATGACCCCGATATTTCTAATTTTTTGAAGAGGATAATCTCGCATAAAGAACGGTTGGGAGGGCTAAAGGCCTACCACGCAAAATGAGCAAAGGCCTTGTTGGCATCGGCCATACGATGAGTATCAAGCTTCTTTTTAACGGCTCCGCCGGTGTTATTAACGGCGTTGAGCAGTTCTTCGGCCAGCTTTTCTTCCATGGGCTTACCCTTCGCGGACCGCGCCGCTTCGATCATCCACCGGATAGCCAGGGCATTCTTACGCTCCGGCTTGACCTCGATCGGAACCTGATAGTTGGCCCCGCCGATACGCCGGGACTTCAGTTCCATGTTCGGACCGGCATTCGAGATGGCGGTATCGAGAGCTTCGAGGGCCGGCTTTTTTGTTTTTTCCTGGAGCACATCGAGGGCCCGGTATACGATCCGGCTGGCGGTTGATTTCTTGCCGGACTTCATGATCCTGTTGATGATCTTGGAAACCAAAAGGCTCTGGTATTTCAGATCGGGTTCGATATGGATTTTCTTTTTGACTGGTCTGCGCATATGATTACGAATCCTTGATTATTTGCCTTTCTTGGCGCCATATTTTGAGCGCTGCTGCTTGCGGCCCTCAACGCCGGAAGCGTCGAGTACGCCGCGGACGATATGATAGCGAACGCCCGGCAGGTCTTTCACTCTGCCGCCGCGGACAACAACAACCGAGTGCTCCTGGAGATTATGGCCGATACCCGGGATATAGGCGGTCACTTCCATACCATTGGTCAGGCGGACACGGGCGATCTTCCGGAGGGCTGAGTTCGGTTTCTTCGGGGTCGTGGTCCGGACCTGGGTGCAAACGCCGCGTTTGAATGAAGCCGGATAATAGACCGGGCGGTTATGAATAGAGTTGATACCGAATGTCAAAGCCGGCGACTTGGTTTTCGCTCGGGCGACTCTTCGGGGCTTTTTCATGAGTTGTCGGAATGTTGGCATACTATATGTGTTCGGACATAAAAAAAGACTCTTCCTAACAGGTGAATTGTAGTTCAACTTGTAGTGAACATGATAACAAAAACCGGATGGGAGCGCAAGCCCTCCTGAAACCTGCTAGAAAGAAACTCCGGTGATCAGGCGGAACAACCAGGGTATAACGGGAAAAATGAGCGGATATACGAAAATGATGAACAGTACGAACAGGAAAACACTGTATTTGTAGAGGAACGTTTTGAATGCATGGTATCTCTGCGGTAGCAGCGTCACGAGGACCCAGTGGCCGTCCAGGGGCGGTACCGGGAATAGGTTGAACACCGCCAGGACCAGGTTGATGGCTACGATCATCGAAAAGAGCTGCGGCATCAGTCCGACCGGGAGCGAATCCGGAAAAAATCTCAACGTCAGGCCGAACGCCAGGGCTAGTACGAGATTGGCGGCCGGGCCGGCCAATGCAACCTTTATCGGCCCGTATTTCTGATCGCGAAGATTGCGCGGTTCATACGGCACCGGTTTTGCGTATCCGAACACGAATGGATTACCCGGAATAAGGAACAGGAGCAGCGGCAGAATGATCGAACCGAACAGGTCGATATGCTTGAACGGATTGAGGCTTAAGCGGCCCATGACCCGGGCCGTGTCATCCCCTAACGCCTGAGCGGCGAAGCCATGGCTCACCTCGTGGATAACCACGGAGTAGATAAAAACGACAAAGCCGAATAGGGCGAGAATGGACATGAATGTTGCAAGAATAACAATTTTGATGTAGAATGTAAATCACAAATAGTTAATCTCAATCCTATGACCAAGTGCCAGAACTGCGGAAAAAAACCCATCATGTCCACTACTCGCGTACTGTTGCGGGGTCATTATAATCCGACCGCAAGGGGCCGACGTTATCCCAATCTCCAGTGGGCCCGAATGGACGGCAAACGGGTCAAGATCTGCACCGACTGCATTAAAACGCTCAATAAGAACTCATCCTTTGCCACTCGATAGAGCTTTCGGTAAACTTGAACAACAGGACCAGGTGTCCGGTGTTGAACGGAAAATCTTTGAGATCCTCGTTCATGAACATAAAGAATCCGCTATATCGATCGAGGACTTTCTTGATCTATACGGAGCGGATATCATCGCCCGCGACCAGGAATATGTCGCCCGGGTAAAAGCCGACATCGAAAAGAGGCCGTATACCAAAAGAGCTCAGATCCTTGAAGCGCTGATCAACGAACAGATCGAGCTCAGCGATTGGTTCGGCCCCGAAGCCCAGACCATCACCCCGGCAGATTTTGATGACTTCAGGAACGGGGTAGATATAGCGGTTGAATTCGAAGGTGAAGAAGGTTTTAAACACCTCGCCCTCGGTGTCGACGTAACTTCGAATACCGCTCAGCTTGCGGACAAGCTTGGTCAGGTTAAGAAGCGGATCCTGAACGGCAAGTTAACGGTAATGAAATACTTCAAATCGGAACGAAGCAATATCCGGGGAGAGCTCGGTAACATTCCCAACCTGGTGGTCGGCGCTTCGGGAGAACTTATCCAGGAGCTGAGCGAACTATGGCTGAGCGCCAACAATGCCCGTATCCGCAAAGATAATGCCGGTCTCTCTCAAGAAAGCATCGATAGCCAGCGACGGCTGGCCAGGGAAGCGCAGAAGAAATTGGCCGGTCACCGGACAAAGGTATTGGTACTTAATGAGATGAAGATACAGCTCGAGACATTCATCCCCTTTGCGGCCAAAAACGGACAAGAGGGGGCCGCGGCTAAATTCTCTCAACTTCTGGAAATGGTAAATGAATTATTGACAGATACAGAAATTTCGGTCAATGATCAGATCAAGAATCAGCAAGATCAGTTCTTCTTAGGTCTCGCGGAACAGCTCAAGGCATTCGAGGGCATTGCTGTTCCTGAATAGTATCCGGGCTGTAGTGTAACGGTAGCACGAGTCCATGGGGTGGATTTAGTCCGGGTTCAAATCCCGGCAGCCCGACAAGCAGACAGAAAAACCCAACCGCAGAAAGTGGTTGGGTTTTTCTAGGTCCCTCCTCAGGCCTACAAAAGTCTTCAGCTGTTTATGCTGGTGGGTCCCCGCAGAACAGCCCTTCGGAACCAGTGAAGGCTCACCGGAGCTGAACGATTGAGGGTCCCTTAGATAAAAAGTTTTGCCTAAAGCTTTTGCAGATAGAAGAGAGGCCTACCCTCATTATAACTCCCGGCACACCGATGCAAAGTGGATAGTCAAAACCGGCCCAAGGGGCCGGTTTTGACTATCGATCGAACATTATTCCCTCGTCGACGCGCTTATACTCAAATAATTCTTTCTTCGAGAACCAATGACGGATCTCCCGTTTCGCCTCAACGGCATCTCCCGAAGCATGCACGATATTCCTCAACGGCCGTTTGTTTAAGTTGCCCAGGATCGGCGAATCGACTGAAAAGTCTCCCCGGATCGTCCCTATCTCAGCCTTGAAGGGTAAAGTATGGCCGACAATCTTCCTTCCCATCTCAGCCGCATGCGGGCCTTCAAAAACTACTGCTATCACGGGGCTGGAACTCAAAAATTGGAAATTCCACTCATTGATCATCCTGCCGATCTCGATCGCCCTATCAGTGCCCATTGTTTTCACTGGGTCCTTGCCCGATAATTTCAGCATCTCGAGAGTCTTATTGCCCATGCCTTCAAGCTGAGCCCGCGTGGGAAGATAGTGCTTTTTCGTATGAGCGATGCTTGGCTTAACCATTTTCATGCCCACTATTTTGAAACCGCGCGACTCGAACCGCTTGATGATCTCCCCCGCCAATCCCCGCTTTAAACCGTCCGGTTTGACCAAAATCAATGTTTGCTCTTTTTTCGGATGTGCCATAGATTAGTTTATCTTATTTGTTAGTTCCATTTTGATCCTGTCCGTGACTATCTTAAAGGTTGTTGAAAGTTTTTCAAGTCTGTCATCGAGGCGCTGGAGGTTGTCTTTGAGCTCTTCGATCGAGTGTTCGTTATCTTTTGAAACGCGGCTCAGGTTTTGTTCGGCAAATTTCAGCTGGTCTTCCGCGATCGGATGGCCGATCTTCGTATTGTAGTACGCCGCCTCGATCCACCATGAAAATGCGGTCTCGAATGAACCGTCCTTGTTGGCCCCGATCGCGAGTACTCTCGCCAACTCAGCATTAGTACTATTGCTGAGATTATTAATGCGGCGTTGAAGCTTATTGATATCTTTTTGCTTCTTCTCGAACAGGCTCTGGGCCCTTTGAAGCTGGACCCTGGTCTCGTCTTTCAATATCCGCAGATCCTTGCCCTGTTTCGCCATCCTTCTTCGGATCGAATTCAGAGAGAACCAGCTGATCCCGAGCAGCAGCAAGATCGCGATCGTGAGATATTGGATATTATAAGAAACCACCTGATTAAAGATCTCCCGCTGAAATGCCAGGAGTTGCTCTCCCGAGACGGCCTGGACTTGTGTCTGCGACGGTGAAGGCTGGGCCAGACCAGATAATCCGGCGGTATTCTGAGTCCCACTTCTCCAAATAAGATTTTGGTTCGTGGTATCCATATATCTCCATTGTACTGCCGACTTGAACCGCTAACAAGCCACGAAAAGACGCCCTAGGGCGTCGTTGTACAGTCGGGGCCGAGGCGGAACTTCCATGCGGGCACCACGATGACCGCCACACAGTGAAGATGGCGACGCTCGGAATCCCAGGTCGCGACCAGGTCTCGGCCATGCATGCTCACTTCAAGGTTCGCCATATCGCTCAAGCGGTCACTCTCATACCTCGTCACGAATACCCAGGCCTGCTGACCGATATCGAACGGCGGACGATATTTCAAGAGCTCGCCCCTCAATTCGACTTCTTCCCGGACCCAGGCCTGTTTGTCATTTTTCAGATCACTGATCTCGGTCCTGATAGCTTCTGCGATATTAAATGCGGCAGCTAGGATCGCTAATGATAAGAGCGTTGTCCGCCACATAATTCAAAGAGCTTTCCCCCACCTTACTCTCCGTTCATAAAAAAGAAAAGCCGCCAAAATGGCGGCTGAAACGATCAGGCCCTGAAGCCGGGCTGTTCCAATGAACAGGCTTTGTGTTGCTCATGCAGGTCCATGGCGACCTCAATGAGCAGTTCTTCCGTCACCATCGGCCGGCTGTCTTGGGTCCGGCTGATAGCAGCCAGCTTGGCACTCGTGCCGACCCCGCTTACAAATGCCGGAGCATAATCATCACAGGCTTTGGCGACATTGGACCAGTCGATATCGGGGCTCAAGTACTCAGCGGGTATGATCACTTTCAAAAGACGTTCGGTATCCGTGCCGCCGAACCGGCTGAAGTTGATGGTTTTGTCGATCCGGCCCGGGCGCTGGATACCGCCGGTCAACTTGTCGAGATGGTTCGTGGTCATGACCACCAGTACCTCCCCGTTCTTGGACATCACGCCGTCTATGGACGCCATGATCTGGCCGATAACGTATGGATCGCCGCGGCCCTGTTCCCGGTCCACGTCTTCAATGAGCACGACCGCCCGCTGATACTTTCGCGCCAGTTCGAGCACGAAATTCACTGCGGCCGACTCGATCCCGGCCGTCGGTTCAAGATAAATGAAGGTCCAGCCGCTATTTACTGCCTTCTGTCCTGTCAGCATAGCCGCTACGGTCTTGCCCGTTCCGTACTTACCGGAAAAAAGGACCTTCCTTCTGATCTTGATGCCGGCACTGATACAAACTTCCGGCTGCTCGATCAGAGTCCATACGTTATCCTTCAGGTCCTGCAAAACCTTATCGCTGTAGATGATACCGTCCATCGAAACACCAGACAGGTCCAGAAACTCACGAGTGGCCGTGATGGCTTTGCCCTTATAAATACTGGCTGTATCAAGCTGTTTCTGGACAGCATCGAACAGATCTCCGACCTCCCGCTCAAAGTCCTCTCTGACCTGAGCAAAGAGCACCGGGCCCTCTCCGACACCGAAGATCCCCCTGATACCCTTGAGCTCCAACGCCCCCACGGTGATGGCCTCTTCTTGCCTGTATCCGGTTTTGACTCTCGTTTGCTTCAGGGGTGCTCGGCGGAATCGCTTCTTCACTCCTCGGAAAACGTTTTTGCCGTACCGTTCGGCGACTACCCGGTTAAAAGCCACCGCCACATCAATGGTTTCGTACTCGAACATTCTGGAGATCTCTCTTAAATGTTTCATTATTTTCAAAAAACATGTATGGAATAAGTACCATGAGCAACCGGCCTGGTCAAGCCAACCGGGATCGCTCCTCTCGCCTAAACATCAGAACCCGATCCCATCTTCCAGGTGCCGAATATGATGAGCGCATAGATCGCCGCGAGGGTGATCCAATGAACCGAGATGTCGATCGCAGAGAACGGAAGCGAAGCAAGCCACCTGATCACCGCGAGCTGATACGATGCCAATGCCCAGGCCGCGAGGCCGATGAGCCGGCCGAGCGGCAGCCAGAACAATCCTCCGATACCGGTCAGGAACCCAAGCAGCATGATATGAGGCATCAGAGGCAGGACCAACATGTTGGCCGGAAGCGCTATGAGCGAGAGCTGATGGAAGTAATACATCAGAAGAGGAAATACCAGGACCTGGGCGCTCGCGGTCATCAAAAGGGATTCTTTCAGACCCCCCACGGTCGATACCCTTTTCAATCGTTGATTGAGGATGGGATAGATATAGATCAGACCGATGACAGCCAAAAATGATAGCTGGAACCCGACATCAAAGCGGAGAATGAACGGATTTAAGTACACCATCACTGCCGCGGCAAGAAGGAGTGAGTTTGTGGCATCATACAAGCGCCCGTAACCGGAGGCGTACAACAGCAGTAGGCCCATGATCGCCGCGCGGACCACTGAAGCCGAAGCCCCGGTCAGGATTGTAAATAGAATGATCACCACAGCGACCACCCATAATGCCTTTCTGCGGCGCATGATGAGGATCAGGACGGCCAAGAGTGCATCTGCGATGATGGTGATGTTATAACCCGAGATGGCTAGAATATGAGTGGTGCTCGTCTTGTTAAAAGCGTCTGTTAGGTCGGCCGGGATGTCGGTACGAGTACCGAGCAGAACACCGTTGATATAAGCCGCGGAAGGCGCCGGTATTGACCGGCTGATGGCCCGCTCGAATGTATTTTTAATAAAGAATAATCTTCCGAAAAGTCCGACCTTGAACCGATCGCCGAATCCCAATGAAAGACCGGGATCATCGGCAATGTGGGGATACGTCATAGTGGTGCGGATATTTTTGTTCTTCAGATACTGAACATAATCGAAGTCGCTGAAATTCTGAGGCATATCCAAGGCACCGCTTACGGTCAATTTCCTGCCGACCTCATACATCGGGTACGGATCAGCGGTGATAAGCGTCCGCTCATCTGTCGCGATGATCCGGTCATCCGATATGAGGGACGTGGCCCGAAAGACGATCTGGCCTTTGCCGCTGGAAGAGATGGTCTCCTCGTCATCCACGTACCCGTTGAGCGTTATGGTGATACCCTTCTCCTTTACCTGATGCTGGGCAAATTCATCCAGGACTCCATGGCTTGAAGAAAAATAACCGAACCGGACCATCCCGACCCCGAAGACAAGCACCGCTATCCCCACGAGTACGCCAACTTCTCTGTAGAGCTGGGCCTTCTTCGACCAGGCGAATGTTTTGTGATATCCGCTTACGGCCACGATAATGACACCGATCAAAAACAGTACCAAGGCCGTGGTAGGGGCGTCCGATACCAATGAGGCGACAAAAATACCCGCCAGAAATGCCAGGATAAGGTAGAAGAAGACTTCGGATTTGTGCATAAAAAAATCTTACCAGATTCTTCAAAACAAAAAAGAGCTCCGGAGAGCCCTAGTACGTATGATGTTCTTTCAGAAAAGCGTAGTCGCGCTCGATGTATCCGTTCATGAGAGCAGCAATAGCTTCGCAGTGATTGATCGTTTCCTCACCGAAATCCTGGGACATGCGGCGTTCGATAGCTCCGATATGCTCAACGGAGAACGCAAACGTCCGGCGAAAATTATTGTAGACGCCGATCATCGCAAAGTACCATTCGCGGACTTCGTTGCGATTGTACCCATCGGACGGCCCGACCTTATTCTGCCAGTCGATCGTTAGCATTTCTCTGAATGCTTCCCGAAGACCGGGATTGATCTTTGAGCCATGGGCATCAAGCAGTTCATTCAGCCACCCGTTGAATTCATCCTGGAAGTTACCGAACGCCCGGAATTCAGATCTGAAAAATCGGTCCGGGATATCGGTCCGGCCGGTAAGGTAGCAGCATAGTGCAGCCGCTATCTCCATGGTCAGCATTTCCCATTCGAATATCATCCTCCGCTTGCCCTTGTGGCTGGCGAAGTACAGCAAGAGTTCGATCAGCTCATGACAATCTATCCTGGCCATTTTCAACGATCTATGCCTCGGTTATACCATATCTTTCCGATT
>JAHFKT010000015.1 GCA_023245235.1 Candidatus Yanofskyibacteriota bacterium | reverse complement strand
GCGCCGCGTTTTGATATTGCAGCGTTACCGCTGGCATTTTTCATCGCGACGGGAGCGGAGGCGGTGATGCTCGCACTTCTACTTATGGTCCGGCTGCGTGTTTTGGAGCGTGGGGTCTAACCGACTACGATAATGACCTTGGCCCCATGTTCGACGTCACCGCCGTTCCAGTCGTGCATAGCATTCATGATCGCACCATATGTGTACATGAAATCGGCGCCGCGGCGGGTGCCGGGGTCATTCGTAATGAACTTGCCATCGGCGGTATAGCCCTTGATGACAACCATGTGGTAGGGCGGTCCGGGCTGTTTGAAGTACGGGTTGGGCAGTTCTTGTCCGGCGGCCGGTACCAGGACAGCTTTGTGCTGGGCGACGTAGTTTTTGATGTCGGCGACCGTCGGGTTGCTGACCAGTTTCACATTAGGGTAGCCGAAGAACTTTTTCAGAATGACCGAGGTCTGCTGAGCGTTCGTATCTTTATAGTCTCCGAACTCTCCCAACTCGAAATTCCTGATAGCCAGAAGCTGACGGTCGGCAAATTCGGCGTCAGGAATGTCCTGGCCGCGCACGAATTGAATAGCCATTAATACGGATGCTTCTTCGCAAAAATCCTCATAGGGCTGTCCCCAGTTCTGATACGGTGCCTGTGATGTAAAGGGGATGGCAAGGTTTACTTCAGCGGGCAGTTTTTCCTGCATCGGAACGGAAGTTCCGGTCGGGGCGTTCGATACCGATGGCCTGATACTATACGGTTCGGCCGACGGTAATGCCGTTCCGGCAAAAAAATGCCCGTAGAGGGTGAATATGATCCCGGCGATAGAAGCCAGAATGATAATGACCGGTATCAACTTTCCGGATGTTTTCATCCCCGACATTATGCCATAAACAATGACATTAGAATAGGAATTTTTATTTGCCGGTTTAATAAAAACATGGTATTTTATGGCGGTCGTTCTTTGAATATAAGGTATGAGCACAATTCTGCTAGACCGGCTCAGGGATAAGCTTGTCGAGGTCGGACATTTGAAGGCCTCTCTCAATCTTCTCGAGTGGGACCAGTTTGTTCATGTGCCTCCGGGCGGACAAGATGCCCGAGCCGCCACGCGAGCGGCTATTGCTGCAGTGCACCATGAAAAGCTGACCTCTCCCGAAATAGGAGAGCTGGTTCACGAACTGCAATCGAGAACTACATTCCCTTTCTCCGGTATGGAGCTGTGCATTATCAATCAGGCCGCCGTTGACCATGGAAGGGCGACAAGGATGCCCACGGAATTCGTCCGCGAGTTGACCCTGGCGCAGGGCGAGGCCAATGCGCATTGGATCGAAGCCCGAAAGAGATCAGATTTCAAAATGCTCGCGGCGGACCTCAAAAAGATAGTCGCCCTGAAAAGGCGTGAAGCCGCCTACATCGGGTATCGGCAGTCGCCCTATGACGCCCTGCTCGACGATTATGAACCGGGAGCCACGAGCGCCGATATCGCCCCGGTATTCGATGACCTGAAGAAGTTTCTCGTTCCGTTCGTAGCTCAAATCGGTTTTTCACCGGTCCGGCCGCGCAGGGAAATCCTTCGGGCCAGATGCCCCGTCAAACAACAGGAAGCATTCACAAAGATGGTCGTGTCACAGCTCGGCTTTGACTGGAACCGCGGATTGCTGGCTGTTACGGCCCATCCGATGTGTTACAGTTTCAACCCGAATGACATCAGAATGTCGACCCGCTATGAGGAAGACGACTTTTTCCATCAGTGCTTTTTCAGTACGGTTCACGAGATGGGCCATGGCCACTACGACCAGGGGATGAGGTACGAGTATTTCGGCACAGGGATGTGCCATGAGGTCTCGATGGGGGTCCACGAATCCCAGTCGCGGATGTGGGAGAATCAGGTCGGCCACTCACGAGCGTTCTGGAAGTACTTCTATCCGCGCCTGAAAGGCGCCTATGGATTCCAGGAACAGTTTTGGGGGGTTTCGTTCGAGGACTTCTACGCGGCCATCAACGCGGTCGAGCCGGCGCTTATCAGAACCGATGCCGATGAGGTGACCTATAATCTTCACGTCATCATAAGGTTCGAGATAGAAAAGGCTCTCATCGAAGGCGATATCGAGGTGGATGACCTGCCTCATGTCTGGAACGCGAAGATGCGTGAATATCTGGGCGTGGAAGTTTCCGATGATGCCAACGGCGTTCTGCAGGACATCCACTGGCCCGAAGGAATGTTCGGCTATTTTCCGACGTATACCCTCGGAAACCTCTATGCGGCCCAGTTCTATGCAGCGGCTCGGCGAGATATTCCCGACCTTGAAGATGGTTTTGCGGACGGCGAATTCCAACCCCTTCTGAGCTGGCTCAACAAGAACATCCATGTTCATGGACAACTTTACTCGGCCAGTGAGCTGGTGCGGACTGTGACAGGCGAATATCCGATCAGCCGGTATTTCGAGGAATACCTCCGCGGAAAGTACTCGGAGATATATCAGGTCTGACCATGGCAAAGCGCAAGCTCTATACCGTTATGATCCGGGGCGTAGCAGTATTGACTACCGAACCGGGTCGGCTCGCCGGAAACCGACCGCGTAAGATCTTCGGCCGGTTGGATTGCACATCGGGCATGAGGACAAAAAAGAAGAACCGGGTGTTCTTTCGAAGCTACGAGGAAGCGATCGAACAGGGCTATCGGCCATGCAAGAATTGCAAGCCACCGAAGACGGACTGATGTCTGTCTTTTTTTATTTGCCAAACCTGATTTTTTACTGTATAGTCCGGGCACGTTCCTGAACAACATGGATCCAAAGTGGGATTTCAAGACCATCAAGCGGCCCGTCGCCGGTGCCGTTGAACTGATCGATCTGCCTCCCGAAAAGTCCAAACGCATGAGCATTGTGGCGTACGGGAATGCCCTGCGGATCGCCGCCCAATCCCAGGTTCCGAATCCGAAGTTCTCTAATTACTTCGTTCGAGGCGGCATCGGCCATGAACTCGGCTACGAAGCGGGCAACATCGAATATGGTCTCTGCCAGGCTCTTCACTGCGAAGAATCGGCCGTCAATGCTTGGCGGGCCAATCGGTTGAGGTTTCCGGGAGTGCTGGCTTTCTCTTCGAAACGCGAGGAGGTTTCGGTCAACAACATCACGCCTTGCGGCAACTGTCGCGACATCATGCGCGATGAGCTTGGTCCTGACTTCGATATCGTCTGCGGTTCGCCCAATGGCGGTCTCGCCATCGTGATGAGCGTCAGTGATTTCTTACTTGAGGAGTATCGACCGTTCGACGTCTACACGCAGTCATTCGAAGACAAGTTGCCCGGGCTGAAGGCAAATTCGTATACGCTTCGGAATCTTGCTCAGATCACTCTCAGAAGCGGTCAACTGCAGGCATACGACCCGTATTCGCCGGCCGGCGTTCATCCGGAGCGCCGCTATTACGTGCATCTTCTCACCGAAAAGCGCGGCTACTTCGGCACCCGGTATGTCGGTTGCGACTATCATCCGATGTATCCCGTCGAACACGCCGTGATGCAGGCGTTCGTGTCAAAGGACGTTTATATCCGTGCACTTATTGTGGTCACCGAAAATGGCCAGGGAGTGCCGCCCCATGTGATGTATCGGGACCGGCAGCAGCTTCTTGCCGAGCTCAATACGGCGGCCGAGGTCATGACCGGCCGGGAACAGGACCCTCCGGTGTATCTGTTGTCGCTGGACGGCACTCATCCGGGGTTCGAAGTGACCGGTTGCTGGGTCACGAGCGTGAAGCAGTGGCTTCCGTTCCCGTTCGCGCCGACCGCGTTCGGCGATGAGTTCATGACCCATTTGAAACAATATTACAAGCAGCGCCTATCTTAGGCGCTTTTTCGTTGACATTAGCTCATAAGAACGGTAGCGTTTGACTACGATCCTTACCAATTCATGATCCTAACGCGAAAATTGTTCGCAGTCGGTTTTTTGGCTTTGGTGCTGGCAGTACCGGCCCAAGCTCAGTTCGGACCGCTCGGAAAAAATATCGTCCACTGGCAGAACAAAGAACTTCGGTTCTACGAATCGTATCACTTCGATGTCTGGCATACGCTGGACCTGAACGATCCGGACCAGATGCAGCACTTCCAGAAGTTCATAGACAATCTGGAGGGCGCGTATACGTTCTATTCCAGCGACAAAGTATTCAACCATCAGGTTGAAAGCCGGATCCCGGTCATCGTCTACAATACGCACAGCGAGTTTGAGGCGAACTACATCACGGCGGAGTTCCTGCCCGAAGGGGTTGGCGCGTTCGTCGAACCGGAACGCGGCCGGCTGGTCACCAAAGAAGACCTCCTGCCGCCGTTAAAGCGCGAAGCAAACGCGCATGAACTGGTGCACGTGTTCCAGTTCGACATTAGAAAGCTCGGTCTGTTGCAGCGCGCAACCGGCATGGGTCAGCTGCCCCAGGGATTCATCGAAGGCGGTGCAGAGTTTATCGCGACATTGTACGAACCGCAGACCAGAGACGATCTTCGCCGCATTCAGCAGCGACTGGTTGCGTCAAATCCCAAGTCTTTACCGACCTGGGAAGCCCTGGTCCATGACCAGGTGGATCCGTACGCAATGTGGATGATGGTGTTCCAATTCCTCCAGGACCAGTATGGCCAAGGCGTGGCGTTCCAGGTCCAGGGGCTTCAGCAAAAAAGCCGGAGTCTCGGTGAGCTCGTGTACGACCTCACGAAGGGTGAATTGGGGAATCCTGATGTGAATCCGGAGAAGTTCGACCAGAAAGCCCGCGAATACTGGTCCGGGAAATATCAGCTCGATATGATCAACCGGCCTAAGCCCTATCAGGAGAACGGTAATTTCAAAGGCCGCTCGGTTACACCTCCCGAAGATCCATACCCGATGATATCGCCGGTCCTTTCGCCTGATGGCAGGACCATCGCGGCATTCACACTTGCGGACAATGGCATCTCTCTGGTGACATTCAACGTTCCCGACGAGCCCGTGTATCGCGACAAGGCGGCCCGCGATAAAGCACGCCGGGAGAATCGTCAATCGATTTTGATGAGGGCGTTAGCCGGAACTCCGAAGCTGATCACCAATCTGACACCGTATCTACCGCCCGAACCATGGGAATATTTGGTGGTTCAGGGCTTTGAGACCTGGCCGTTCAACGGCTCGGACCAGGGGTGGTGGCAGGACGCTCAGTGGCTCAAAAAACTGGATGATGCCCGTGACCGGTTAAAAAAGAACCGGCAGGATATCAGCGAACTCAATGCCGCTATCGATAAGGCAAAGGCGGCAAATGCTAAAGCCAAGACCGCCGGAAACAGCAAAGCCGATCAGGAAAAGCTGGCCGCGCTGGAAGCCGAGGGCAATACTATCAGGCAAAGCCTGACCGAATTGAACAAAACGCCCAATGTCAGTCTCATTGCGGTCTTCGCCAAGAAGAACCGCGACCATGCGCTGTTCATTATTGACGTCAACACCCGCAAGATCATCCGTCAGACCGAAGTACCTCTGGACCAGGCGTTCTCGCCCAAGTTCAGTCCCGACGGAAAGATGGTCTATTTCTCGGCCGCCCAGGATATCACGCGCGATCTGTATGCGCTTGATCTTGAAGTCGGCGGCGTGAAGAACCTGACCCATGACGAACGCTTTGATACCGCGCCGGCAGTTTCACCGGCCGGCTCAACGCTTGCCTACGTCGGTTCTGACGGTGACTTCCAGCACTTGTTCCTGCTCCATCTCTCCGATGGTTCTAAGGAGCAACTGACTTTCGGCCGGTTCAACGACTCTTCGCCAAGCTGGTCCGATGACGGCACGATGCTGGTCTATTCGTCCGACGAAAAGGATGAGATCTGGAATCTCTACACCCTCGATTTGGGCGCACGTACGGTGAGCCAGTGGACCGAGTTCTTCGGCAGCGCCGAAACCCCGGTCTTTGCGAGAGGCTCCACGAACAAGGCTTATTACACCGCCTTCCACGATGATGACGAGTATCGGGGCCATGTCTACCCGAATCACGAGGTCTTTGAGGTCACGTTCAAGAAGCCCATCCGCCAATACACGGCCCTCAAGACCGATGTGCCGATGAGCTATACGTTCAACCCGAACCGGGACCTGTTCGGGTTCCAACTCGACCAGAACCAGATCCTCAATCCGAAAAAACCGCCCGAACGCTGGAAGCTCAGAGGTTCTGATGCTTACTTTGGAGCGAGCACATACTATGGAATGTTCGCAGAAACTCAGATCCAGCTGTCGAACATGCTGGAGACCAAGCACCACACTGGTTTGTTTGCCGAGTATGGCGCATTCAAGTATCTCAGCTACTCGTATCTAAATCAGGCCAGCCGGACCAATTGGATGGCCGGCGGACATTACATTCAGTTCCCGTTACTGTATCCGTTGTATGATATTGTGAAAGGATATCCGAATCAGCCGTTGCTCGGCAACACCTGGCTGAACGAGTCGGAAGTGGATGCCGCGATCTTGTATCCCAA
Source organism: Candidatus Yanofskyibacteriota bacterium (assembly GCA_023245235.1). Taxonomy (GTDB): domain Bacteria; phylum Patescibacteriota; class Minisyncoccia; order 2-02-FULL-40-12; family GWA2-44-9; genus JAHFKT01. The sequence continues at coordinate 14,707 of JAHFKT010000015.1, read as the reverse complement.
GAATCGGTTCAACCGCGTGGAACTATTCTCCCGCGTGCGTCGGCGGTCATATAACCTGAACGGCATCAACGAAGATGTCATCCAGGCCTACCCTGATTCGTTCAATCCGACCGATCCTGACGTCTTAAACTTCCTGAACAGTTCGTCCGGTTCCAGTGTGAGCTTTGGGACGGCATACGTGCGGGATACGGTCCTGTTCTCGGGCAATACTCAAGGACCGTTCCATGGCAACGCTTTTCGGGCTCAGGTTGAGTTTGCTCCGCCGCTCGGTAACACCTTCGTCGGTTATACCGCGGCTAGTATCGATGCCCGGACCTACCGGCATCTGGGTTCAAGCGCGCTGTTTGCCGCACGCGTTGCGGCCACGGCGACTACACATCCCAACGGTGACTTCGTCTTGATGGGCGGTCCCGAGCTGCTGAGGGGTAAAGCCTACGGAAGCCTGATCGGCAACCGGGTGGCATACGGGAGTGCGGAACTGCGATTTCCGCTGCTCGATGCCCTGGTCTTTCCGGGCGGATTCGGTGTCGGTCCGCTTCGCGGGATCATGTTCGTGGATGCCGGTATTGCCACGTTTAACAATGCGCTCCTGCCGGCCCAGCGCGGCACATCGGTAGGCGGCGGGATCCAGTTCCTGCCGTTCAACTTCCTGTGGACCAGGGAGAACGGCCAGTGGAAGCCGACCTTCTACATCTCGATGAACTGGTAGATCAATTGCCCTAGGCGCATACCCCCGTATCAAGCGGGGGTTTTTATACACCTATTGACGTTGATTTTCCTCAATGGGGGTATAGAGTGTTAGTATCGGTCTTTCACAAAATGAGAGTCATTAAAGATAGGAAACGATTGGCGATGGCTGCCGTCGTCGCCATGCTGTGGAGCCCTTCAAGCACGCGAGCGGACACAAATCCTGTCCTCCCCGACGTTCATGACTGGAAGGTCACGAGCAAGTCGACCATCGATGTCGTTGTCTCCGGGACCGTTATTACGTATCTCGGGAACGATATCGAATATCAGAATCCGAACGATGCCAGTGAATCTGTCCGGGTGATCAGCCGCTATGTGCCGCTGACCATCGCAAAACAGATAGCCAAGAACGACCATGAGTTTCAACAGGTTGCATTGGCAACCTATGCCAAGCGTGACCAGGAAACACTGCTCACGCAACTTGCTTCCCGCAGCGACCCCATCATCTATTTCAAATGGCGGGTCTTTAAAGATCCTCGGACCGGAAAGGATATCCGGGACGGTGATGTGAGCGTCTGGCTCCTGAATTCCAACGGTGCCTGGGTCTTTGCGACCAACCAGAAGGTTCTGGTGCAGTTTTTGAGCGAGCGGGTCAAAGACGGAGTTACGCGAAACATCCTCGTCGGCCGTAAGTACCAGCTCGGCAAGGATTATCAGATCCTCGAACCCGACCGGCGCTATCTTGAGGCACTGGAGGAGAAGAGGTGACCATACGGTCGGTTGCCAAGGTCTTATCGGTACTGTCGTTCGCGATAGTGATAACGGGTTGTGGTCCCAAGCGCGTCAATACGGCACCCGACCCGGTCCAAGTCTCCAAACGGGAGTTCCTTGACCGGTACGGATTCTTCATTACCGACAATGAAATGAAGAAGGGCTATCCCGAACTGAAAGAGCCGATCAGGCCGTTCAAAGAGATCGACACTGAATATGAGATGAATCGGTTCGAGACCCACTTTTGGGAGATCCGGGACACTGATCCCAAAACTCCCGAGAACGAGTTCAGGGACCAGATCGACGAACGTATCGTGGATATTCAGAACGAGATCTTCTGGGGCGATCCCGATATCCAGGGTACCCGCTTCGACAAAAATGGGGGACTGCGGGGCGATATGGCTCACATCTACCTTTTGTACGGAGCGCCCAGCTACAAAGAGAAGATGAACGAAGGGGCCTATCACGGCGACCTGATGGTCTGGTACTACATTGACCAGAATGAAAAGCCGCTGTTCAGGTTCCTCTTTTACAGCAAGATCAGCGGGTCGAATAAAGTATTCCGGAACTATACCGGTTATCTCGAAGACACCCTCAAGGAGCTGTCGAGCCGGGGGTTCCTGAGCATTGATGAACTGAACGAGATGTGGGACGAGCTTTTAAGGTCTGACACCTCCGGCGCGTTCCGGGCCGCCATGTTCGAGTTTTCGTACTATACCGACGTCACTGTCGACAAAGCACTTGAGTCGCCGGAGCCTGTCGCGCTCACCGCGCAACGGGCAAAGCCGGTGGCACTGGGACAACCGGCCGATCTGGAGGGCCATACGTTCCTGGTCAAAAGTCCCTATCATTCGTTCCTGCCCGCATTTCTGCGGCTGGGCACGAACCCGAACAACGGCAATCCGTCATTTGCTCTTTTCCCGGGTTTCTCCGATGTTGACTGGGAGCTGAAAGACGGCAAAGCGGAAGCGGTGTTCGATCTGCGGATCAGCTTCCAGAACAAAGCTACCCGATCGGTCAAAGAGTTCATGACGCGATTGGTCATTAACAGTCCGCCTGATACTGACCCGCAAACATTCCTGAACGATAGAAAGGGCCAGCACTTTCCCCTTGCGCTCGACACGACCCGGAACTGGACGGATCCGGAAAAACCGACGCTCAGGCAGGTCATTGACCAGCAACTGGCGTCGGGCACGTACATCGTTAATATCTACTTCGAACACGCGCTTACCAAAAAGTACGTGGCGTGGCGCGAAGAAGTGACCGTCAAAAACACGGCCAAATAATATCCCCATTCGTGGGGATTTTTTGATCCGTGGTATACTCGGAGAGCGTTCTTTAAGAGAGAAGTAATGAGATCCCTTGTTGCGGCCATGGCTGTTTTGGTCTCGATCTCCGGTTGTGCGGCACATAAGCCGCCCGCTGTCGCCCCGGCTAATTCATTGGCGGGGGAATACCAGATCGTTTCCATGGATGTCTCTATCTGCGGCAAAACGGGCACCATGCCGGTTAAGGGCAAGGCGTACTTTCGGAACGACTATACGTTCGAAGTTTCGTTCTCGGAATTCCTGCTCGGTACGGGCGATACCGTCACGGTAGGGGGCCTGTATATGGTCAAGAATGATTCGGTCACGATGATATTCAAAGAGCCGACCACCCGATGGAGGCAGGACGCCACGTTCACGTTCGATAAGAAGCGCCTAAACCTGGTATTCGTCCCGGAGGAGGGAAGCCAGCCGCTGAAATGGATATTCAAGAGAGAATGAAGACGAGCCGAGAGGCTCGTCTTTTAATTTTTGACTTTTAGGTTTTTCCATGCTATAATCCAGAAATCGTTTTTTGACATGGAGATGCTCAAATACCTCTTGAGGGGGCCGAGGATGATGCGGCTTCTCTTCACCTGTTTCGTCGTTCTGGTTCTGTGCATTGCGGTCATATTCGCGGTTTCTATCGCGAGTAGCCCGCGGGCCAACTGAAGGAGAAAAGATCATGAGGAAGTGGATCGCAGCACTGGCGTTGTTCGGGTGTCTGTTCGTAGGTTTCTTCTCGTTCGCTTTGGTCGTCGGCTACCAGATGCACCTCCACAGCTATCAGGACACCGGCCTGCCCGAGAAGATCTCATTCGGTGACGGCCAATCGGTCACGATAGTGCGCTTTTGGGGCGGCATCGGCGAGTACCGTAAGTACGAGTTCGGAGCCGTCGTCATCGAGGAGGCATCTTACGACGGCGGATTCGCGGGATTTGCCACCGATGGCAGGTCCGGCGGAGCCGGAACGTATCGGATGCGGGACGGCCAGGCATTCCTGATGCACTGCAACAGCTCATCCACGTGCGTCGAAGACCGCCGCATTCCGGAGTTTCCGGAGACGCAGGCCAGGATCCTGCGCCGGGGCCGGGCGGTCATCGCGGCTGTTAAAGTGCCGACCGCCTGAATTCTGAAGCGGATAGCGCATGCCGCGCGCTATCCGCTTTTTGTTTTCAGCGAACAATTGACAACCTTCCTCATTCGGCGTTGAGTGTAGGTAATCAGTTCTTCCATGAATATTTTTGAAGGATTCGACTGGTCTACTTTTTGGGGATGCGTCATCCTCGCCATCGTCGTTGTTCTCGGAGGATACTTGAGTCTGACATCGAGTCATCCCCATCTGTACCGGGCTTCCGGCTACTCCAGCGAGTAGCCCTTTTTCATCTTTCATTTCCGCGGTGAATGCGATACGATACCAGCAATGACCGATAACGTCTCAAAGATCAAAGATCGGCTCGATGTCGTCGAGGTCATCGGGAGCTATATGAAGCTCCAGAAGGCCGGCATCAACTTCAAGGGCCGCTGCCCGTTCCATAACGAAAAGACCCCGTCGTTCTTTGTGACTCCTGAACGTCAGATATGGCATTGCTTCGGCTGCGCCAAGGGCGGGGATATGTTCGAGTTCGTCAAAGAGATCGAGGGCGTCGAGTTCCCGGAGGCCATGAAGATCCTGGCCGCCCGGGCCGGCGTCGAACTTGAAGCATTCCGTCCCGCTGATCCGTATGTAAAAGATGCTAAAACGCGGCTCTTTGAGATCTGTGAGCTCTCGACCAAGTTCTTCGAAAAGCAGTTCCAGTCGCCGACCGGCAAGCACGCGCTCAAATATATGCTTGACCGGGGACTGACCGCCGAAACGATCCGTGAGTTCCGGCTCGGTTTCGCACCCAATGATTGGGAATCGCTTTCGACCTATCTGAAAAAATGCGGTTACGAAGAGAGCGAACTTGTGGATTCCGGCATGGCCATCAGGCGGCCGGCCGAAAAGCAGCGCGAAGGCATCTATGACCGGTTCCGCTCGCGCATTATGTTCCCGATATCCGACATTTCCGGGCAGGTCGTCGGATTCACCGGCCGGGTCTTTGAGGTACCCGGAGCCCAGCTTGACCAGTCGGGCCAAGGTATGGCAAAATATGTAAATAGTCCCCAGACGCTGATCTATGACAAAAGCCGAGTACTATACGGCCTTTCCAAGGCCAAACTAGATATTAAGAAAGCGGACCAATGTGTATTAGTTGAGGGCAATATGGACGCCCTCATGTCATACCAAGCGGGTGTACGCAACGTCGTCGCCTCGTCCGGTACCGCTCTCACACCACATCATCTACGGCTTTTGCAGCGCTACACGAAAAATCTGGGATTTTGTTTCGACACCGATCAAGCCGGAGCGATGGCCACGAAGCGCGGCATCGGCCTGGCTTTGGCCCAACAATTTAATATCAGGGTAGTTGAGATCAATGACCGGGAATGCAAAGACCCGGCTGACTTCGTTAAAAAATACGGAGCGATCTGGACTGACGTTGTTGCTTCCGCAAAACCGGTAATAGATTACTACTTCGATAAGGCCCGCGCGTCGTACAATCCGACGTCGGCGGAATCGAAAAAATCAGTTCTGGCCGCGGTGGCTCCGTTCGTGAAACGCCTGGTCAGCAGTGTTGAGCGGTCCCATTGGATCGCCCAGCTTGCGGCATTGCTTCGGGTTCCGGAATCGGCGGTCACGGCGGATATCCAGACGGTCAAAGACGATCTGGACGCATATACCCGTGAACCGGACAGTCCGGCACCGCCGGCAGCCGTCCCGGCCCAGGAAGAAAAGCCGGACATGATGAATGAAGCAGTTCTGTCGGTCGTGCTTAAAAATCCGGTCCTTCTGAAAGAACAGGCCGAGATCCCTTATGAACTGCTGAACATTCAGACCGCGGCCATCATGCGGAAGATGGCCTCGCACGACGGTCCGTTCGATTTCGCGAAGTTCGTCGCCGATTTTTCCGGACCGGAAGCGATGCATCTGGAATTCGCCAATCTTCGCTCGCAGGAACTGTGGAACGAGTTCACCGACGACGATCTGAAAGCGGAATTCCGGAATCTTGTCAGTATGCTCCGCAGAAAAGCCATCAACGCCCGCATGGCCAGTCTCCAGTTTGATGTGAAAGAAGCGGAAGCCGCCGTCGACAAAGACCGGATCACCCGGCTGGTAACGGAATTCAACAATTTGGCCCAGCAATTAAACACCATCAATAAATTTCAAAATGGCGAAGAAAAAACTCAAAAAACCGGCTAAGAAAAAACCGGCACCCAAGTCCAAAAAGCCGGCTAAGGCCAAAAAGAAGGCCGCGGGCAAACGCACCGCCCGGTCTTCGGCCAAAAAGGAGATCATCAGCGAAAGCGCCATCGAAGCGCTCATCGAAAAAGGCCGCCACCGGGGATTCATCACCCAGGTGGAGGTTTTAAATACCTTTCCGAGCATTGAAAAAGATATCGCCGGGCTGGAAGCCCTCTATGAACGGCTGGAATCGGCAAATATCAACATCATCGAGTCCGGCCGTGTTTTCGAGGAGGAAAAGGTCAAAGAGTACGATGAGAAAAAGAAGATACAGGACGAGTTCGGCGATGCCACTTCCGATTCGGTCCAGATGTATCTGAAAGAGATCGGCCAGTACCCGCTCTTATCCGGTGACGAAGAGGTGGAACTGGCCAAGCGGGTCGAGCGCAATGATGAATCCGCCCGGCAGAAGCTGGCGGTCTCGAACCTGCGCCTGGTGGTCTCTATCGCCAAGAAGTACGTCGGCCGTTCAGCTAATCTGACCCTGCTCGATCTTATTCAGGAGGGGAACATCGGCTTGTTCAAGGCCGTGGAAAAATTCGACTATAAGAAGGGATATAAGTTCTCGACCTATGCGACCTGGTGGATCCGTCAGGCCATTACGCGGGCACTGGCTGACCAGGGCCGTACTATCCGTATTCCCGTCCATATGGTCGAGACCATCAACAAATACCAGCAGGTCGTCCGCCGCTTGGTCCAGGACCTCGGCCGCGAACCGATGCCTGAGGAAACAGCCTCGGAAATGGGTGTCGAAGTTGATAAGATCCGCCACATCATGAAGATATCGCAGGAGACCATCTCGCTTGAAGCCCCGGTCGGCGACGGGGATGACGACGGCGACAGCTCACTGGAGAACTTCATTCCGGATGATGATTCCATCTCACCCTCAACTTCGGCCGCCCGTAAGATATTAAAGGGTTATATAAACGAGATCATCGCCGACCTGACCCCGCGAGAACAGAAGATATTGGATATGCGCTTCGGGCTCACCGACGGCGTGACCCATACGCTTGAAGAGGTCGGCAAAGTATTCGCCGTCACCCGCGAACGTATCCGTCAGATCGAAGCCAAAGCGCTCGATAAGATCCGCCAGCATCATAAGCTCGGAAAACTGAAAGGATACGAGTAGATCAAAAACGGCCCGAGAGGGCCGTTTTTGATCTAGTATCCCCGGAGTTCTTTTATCCGGGCCTTTATCTGCTCAAGACGTTCTCCATCTTCGCGGGTTCTGGCATTGGTCGCCATCCATGCTTCCAATGTCTCCCGCTCGCTTTCGAGGTCCCGGATGCGCTCTTCTACTGTTTGTTCGATCACGCGCTCTCCTGATCCGGCGGATGCGCGCTTTTTGTTTTCGATGCTCATTGCTGTGTCATGTTAAATTATCTGATTAACGGGTCAAGAACCACACGCTGACGGCGAGCAAGGTCAGGTCGAGCTCCCAGCCGGCCTTATCATGGGCCACGAACGGGATCTTCCACTTGAATACCTTGAAATAAATTGCGCCGAGCATGATCAGAGAAAAAGCCAGTCCGACGGCGCGGACGTGATAGCTGAACCATAGCGCCAATCCGCCGACAACCTCAACGAGGCCATGGACAGTTCCGCCGCTCTTCAGGGCCCGGGCCGTGTGCTTTAACTTGGGCCAGCCGTGGACGATAAAAACCACGCCAACCACGAATTGGAGGAACCACATGCTCCATGCGTTGTATCCGGAAAATAATGCTGTAAGCATAAACACCTCCTTCTGTATTAATGATACCGTATTGAATACCAACCGCAAATGCGCTAAGGTTCGGAAAACGGAAGCTAATGTTCGGCAGGGTCATCCGTCTTCTGAACGTTGTCTGGATCGGTATTGTGCTCTTTTATGCGATATTTGCGGCCAACGTTCTGTTCATGGTCAGAATGGCACCGGAAATGCTGCCGTACCGGACCGACTGGCTGCAAATATTTATCAATGCCTATACGCCGTTCATGATCCTGTATACCGAGTTCATGATCGCCGCCAATGTACTGACATTGATGCGCTTCTGGCCCCGGGTCACCAAATGACCGGGGCTTTTTTGATTTTTTCGCGGGCTTTGGTACTATGACCCCAAGGTTATTTCACAAAATGAGATCCATTGCTCAGATCGGCAGACAGAACATCCACGAGCGGTGCAGAATGATGGGATTGGCCGTCGGCCTGGCACGCGACAAAAAGGGGCGCCACGAGACCTATTCCCGCGAAGCGGCCTCACGCTTTGAAGAGGCCCAGCGGGAGCTGACCAATATCGAACGCGTCGAGCGGATGCTCAAAGAAGCCCAGGCGGCAACGCTTGTGTTGCGGAGCCCCCGGTTCAAGGAGCTCCGTTCGCTCCGTACCCGTCTCCTCAAATTGGAACGTCAAGCGGACAGCGAGGATATCACGGTCCGCCGGAGAGACCAGTTGGGAGATAATGCCGAGAAGCTCCGTACCGAGCTTCAAAAGCATTGCCCGCATCCGTTTCTTGTGCAGAACGGGGGCTATGCCGGAAGTCCGAGTCAGGAATACGAGAACTGCCGGCGGGCTCACCGCAAATGCGTGCTCTGCGGATTTACCGAAGAGGTGCAACCGGTAGCTAACCCGTCGGATACTACGACCGTCAACGGACGTTTCAAGCGTCTCACTCCCGAAGACCGTACAATCGTCAGAGAACCGTGGAAGCAGGACCAGCAGTTCTACGACATCTGGCGGCCTCTGGAAGAGGTGCTCAACGAATGCATGGATAAAGAGGTGTTCACTCACCTCGGACAGTAACGACCCCCCACGGAGATTCTTAGAGCGGCTAAAGCACGCTCAAGAAACTTCTCCGAGACGGGGTCCTTTTGTTTTGAGTTGCGAAATGCGCCGATTTGTAATAGATTGGTCGCAAGTTCATCGACAACCTATTGTATATGGAAAATCCTCTTGCATTTGAGAAAAGGATACACGGCCGGGCGCCGCTTCTTGTTTTCGGCCTCTTTGTCATTGCGCACCCCGTCGGTTTCTTAGGGCTGATACGGCTCTGCTTCGGAGGCATATGGCGCCAGGAACTGGCCGCCGGTGTCGTACCTATCATTGCCGCATTCCTCATCTGCCACCTCATTTTCGCATTCGGTGAGTTCTTCTTTCACCGCTACATCCTCCACACTCTCACGTACGAGTGCATGAAGATATTTTACGGAAAACATCTGACCCATCACACGCTGACGCCCATCTACCTGGATGAGCCGGGGCAGAAGATCAGAAGTTCGTATCCGATCAGTTCCATCGATCAGGATGTTGCCGGTACATTTCCTCCGTGGGCCCTGGTTCTGTTCCTGGGCGGCTTTACACCGCCGCTTCTCCTTCTGGCGTTTATTTTTCCCCGCACCCCGATCCTTATCGGCGGGTACTGCGGTCTGACGCTGTCGTATTATCTCTACGAAGCCATTCACGTGATGCACCACCAATCGTACGAGACGTGGTGGAAGAAAAGGATACAGCGCCCGCTCTCGGGTTCTCTCTGGCGGATGGTCTATGGATTTCATCAGGCCCATCATGCCAACTATCGCTGCAACATGAACGTGGCCGGGTTTTTCGGACTTCCGGTGGGAGACTGGGTATTCGGCACTTACAAAAAGCCCCGCGAGCTGCTGCTTGACGAGACTCCCGCAACCAAAGAGGTTATCCGGGAGTTGAATCCCGAACCCCGCTGGCCCATCCCGTTATTCGATCGGATAGCTCAAAGGAGGAAGACGCGAATTTTAAGCAAGACCGTGACCCCTCTCGGAAAAGTTTCTTGAGCGTGCTTTAGCCGCTCTAAGAATCTCTGTGGGGGTCTTTTCAATTAAAAAGCGGCTGCTGCGCAGCCGCTATCCGCTTCCTTGGTGCTTGGTCGGGTCCACCAGATGTTCCACCACCTGTCCCAGCTTCAGCCGGGTATAAATGTAGATGGTTCTGCCCGTCCCGTCGGGCTGGGCGGTGCTCCAGTTGCAGCCCTGGACGATGCGGTCAATGATGCCGGTGTTGCACTGGTTTGCCATGACATATACCTCATGCTCATTGGCCTGAACGACCACAGGGTCATGGCCGAGCTCGCGGAGTATCCGCGCCTGGCTCAATGAAGGAGCGACTACAATTGCCAGTCCGGTCATATCAGCTCCTGAATGCTCCCAATGCTATCCGGGCGTCTTGTACCGGCCAGGAGTCACCCGGCCCGTGATGATGGATGGGACATCCCAGCGCTTTGATATAGGGATACGCTGGACAGCCGCAATCGAACCGGAGTTGGAGGTGGCGGAATGAAAGAACAACTTGCCGCTGGCCGGTTTCAACAACCGACACGCCGAACGGCCTTAATTCCTGTTCCACGTATGTCATTATGCAATGAACCACGGCCATAAAATACCACAGAAACAGGGGAGTGACAAATCGGAGGCCACTAGACCTCCTTTTCATTTACGAAAAAGCCGCTCTTAAGCGGCAGGCGATAACTCACGTACAAATTGTTCATACCGGCCGTAATTCTTCCACCAATCCAGGACCGTGACTCTGCCCGGGTACTGCCGCTGCAGTTTCCTGAAAAACTTCCTTGACACCTCCTCCCATTGGCATACGACGATCCGGGGATAGGTGTCGAGGGCGTGGCCGACAAGCTGTCCGGCAACCCTCTTGCCCCGATAGCGTTCGTTCACAAAAAAGTTGGCCGTGTTTCTTCCCTGATGGCTGAAGATGAACAGCCATCCCATCACCTGTGTACCGGAGAAAGCGACCCACGTTTGAGAATCCGGTGCCGCCTCGATGAGCCTCTTCAAAAAACCTCCGGACAGCGTGGCCCGCCTCAAATTCCTTTTTGTCCGGCTGCCCCAACGGCAGTATCTCTTCCGGACGACTTTCAAGAGGCCTCCTGTCTGAGCCCGGAGTAGAACACCGGGCAGACGTGCGGCAGCGGGGTCGTGGTCCCGCACAGAAGGCACGAATAGGTCATGGCCTTGAACGCCCGTATCTCTTCCTTGGTCGCAATGGGGTCGTGCGGATGTTTGCTGTGCCGGCATATCGAGCCGTGCGTGGAATCTTCACGGTACACGAAACCGCAGGGGCACTTTTTGAATACAGCCATAGTTAATGGAACTGAGAACAGACTATGCTTTCTGTCCCGATTGTCAATTTGGCAGGTCGGAGTATGCTTGGGCCAAGTAGATTAACAACGGATGCGCTTCAGGCCATTCATCGGAGCTCTCGCATTGTCCCTCGCATTCCCCGCACTGGGCATAGCTCAGGCCCAGGACTCCGCCGCCAAGCAGAAGCTTATCGCCCTTGGTACGGTATCAACCGACCACCGGGCGCTCATAAATGAAATAAAGCAGGACCTGCACGTCGCAGAGCCGGTCATCCTGCTTATCGGACCCTTTGAAGACAAGATCTGGATGGGCGAACTGTTCAAAGAGGCCGGGACCGCTTATGTGGCTATTGACCAAAACTTCTACCGCTCGCTGACCGACAAGGAGCAGGAGGCAATGATCGGCCACGAGATGGGCCACTTCATCTATACGTACATATATCCGTATCTGGACGACCGTATTAAGTTTCAGCTTCAGGCCGGCGCGGACCTCTTTGCCGCCCAGTACGTCGGAGCTGATGCGGTATTGAGCTGGCTTGGTAAGACGTTCCCGACTGATGACGATAAGGAACTCGCCGAATACAAATGGCGGAAAAAGGTCCTCGGAGATTTCAAACAGGCATTCTAGCCTGTTTTTTGAGTTTCCTGATAAACGCCGCCCAAGTCGGAAAGGCGCACGAAAGCCAAAAATATTAATGTCAGGGCACCGTAAAACAGGAAGTGGCTCACATACAGTATCTGAAAACCGGGTATGCCCAGCCCCGGAAGCACATCGTAGAGAACATATTGGAGGGCGGAAATGGTTATCAGGACAAAAGCGGCAATGAAATAATTTATAAAACCAGCCATGATCGAGACGCGCCTCTTCACATTAAACAGACGATTTATACTGAAAATAGAGGATGCAACGACCAGCAGGCTGTAAATATAGGGCACGGATCCGCCCGGTTCAAGCGAGACCGATATCCGGTTCATGAAGATCAGAATAGTGAGCAGAGAGAATACGGCCACGGCCGCGCCCAGAACTATGATCTTAGTCATGCCCTCCCTTTTCAGGGCGCGCAGAAAATACTCGGCGCCTATCGCCACTATGAGCATGCTCATAATGTAGAAGTTGACCACATTTATGAAGATCGCATCCACGGTGGCTTTAAAATACATGTATCCCAATATTTCTACCAAATGAGATGCCGCAAAAGTTACCAGAGCCACTGAACCGCCCCTGATAAGCGGCCGAAGATAGCGGTCATAGGCATCGTAATGAATAAAGATCCTGGAAATTCCGAGGATCACGAAAACGATGGCAATAATATGAATGATGCCCGTTCGGGCGAAATACTGTCCGCTCAGCTCCGTCGCAAGGATGATCGCGACATTAACAGATAAGAGCACCCATTCATTAAAAATCGTTTCAAATTTTTTCGGCATGATCGTATATACCATTATAACTATTTCCGCTGTCGCCACAAAACGACCTTCCCGCTCCCCGCCATTTAAGGGCGTTGAAATAGCCGACGATTTTTGCTATCATAGGAGGGCAATTGAATATTCCGGCGTAGCTCAATGGTAGAGCGGCTCCCTGTTAAGGAGATGGTTCCAGGTTCGAGTCCTGGCGCCGGAGCAGAATGGTTAGATACTCCTGGCTATACGTGGTAGTGATGGCAGCCGTGATAGTCGGTGTAGATTTATTGTTCTTCAGAGATCATCCATGGGAACGACTGCTGGCGAATATCGGCATTGTCTTGGTGCTCGGAGCTTTCTACTTGAGATTCTTCAAGCTCTCATGAACAAGGGGCGATGTATATGAATAGTTCAATGAACAAAACAGAAGTCGGTACCGGCGTGGTACATAAACTGCCGGAGGATTTGCGCAAGGCCCTTATTCAGACGCCTGCGGCGCGGGCAGTATGGGAAGATATCACGCCGCTCGCGCGTAATGAGTGGATCTGCTGGGTTACGTCAGGCAAAAAAACGGAGACGAGGAGTATCCGCATCAAGAAGGGACTCTCGAAGCTGAAAGGCGGAATGCGCCGGCCTTGTTGCTGGGCCGGTTGCCCTCATCGCTGAAAGGTATAAAATAGATCTATGCAAAAAATAGCCACAAAAGTATTCGTCTGGGCATCCGTCGCCTTTGCCGTTATCGGAATGATCATGGTTTTGACTACTGACCAGAACACGGGTCCGCGACCTATCATGTTGAGATTTTTGTTCGCGAGCGTCATCGTTATTTTGACTTCGTTCGCCTTAAGCGTTGCCAGTAAATACCTGAACGGCAAATCTTAGCCCAACCCTTGCGGAGCAGTTGAAAATACCACCGAAATGTGGTATTTTCTTGCCGCACCTGAACAATCATGAGGCTCATCGCAGGAATTGTGCTCACGCTCTCTGCCTGTTTCATTCCCGGCCGGGTACTGGCCCAGGAGGTCACTGACTATCAAAATAGGATTATTCTTCACGAACAGGCCGATGTCAGCAAGAACCTGTTCCTCGCCGGATGGGTCATCGACAACGGGCAGGTATACAGCACGAGCAACATCAATCTTTTCGGCGGTCTCGGCTATCGCCGGGAGAGCTGGTGGATCGAATCAATGATCCAACGCCAGTGGAGTGCGGGAGACGCAAAGCTGATGCTCGATAACCGCTTTCAGGCCCAGCTGGGTCCGCGCCGCTCCCTCTACGTTGAGGTTGCCCCGTTCCTGGACCGGAAAGCCGTCTATGACATGGTCGTATTTGAACAGAATGTCTGGCGGGGGATGAACATCGGCGCCGAGACCGAGAACGTTCACAGGCCGGGCAAGGATTCGCTCGGGGCCGGTCCCCGGGTAAGCGTGCCGGTCGCCCAGGTCAGTAACTTCAAAATGGCCATCGCATTGGCCTACCAGCTTCGCAGGCAGGAAACAAATGCCCTGCGATTCTACGTGGTCTTCAACCACAGGGACAAACGAGAGTAATTACCGCCAGCTCACGCTGGCTTTTTCATTGGCAAGAATAGTGATAAGTTCAGGGCATGAGGAATGTCCACTTCTTCAAGGCCAGATCGCGGATAGGCATCATGAATCCGCATAGCACCCAGCGCGGCTACGATGATTTTGGAGTAGAGAATGGCGCCGATGCTATATTGACCGGGGATTTTTTAAAGAAATTCCCGGGGTATGATGCGGGCGGATACTCATTCTCAAAGCCGGAGGAGATAGAGCCGGATCAGTTTTATACGGTACTCGGAAGGGAGGTCGGCGAATTCAGGGAGTCTGTTCATAAGCATTTGAAACCCGGCCAAACGCAGGTAGTTCTTGGCGGAGACCATTCGGTTACTCTGCCGTCGGTTCTGGCGGTGAGGGACAGAATAGGCGGTTTTAAAAATTTGGGCTACGTGCAGTTCGATTCTCATGGGGATATGAATTCCAGAGCCTCAAGCCCGACCGGTAATTTTCATGGCATGTATGCCCGTCCGCTCGTTGACCGGATTGATATTCCTGAAATAGAAAACCTGGTACCGGATAAGTTGCCCGTTGAGAATACTA
>JAHFKT010000042.1 GCA_023245235.1 Candidatus Yanofskyibacteriota bacterium | reverse complement strand
ATTTCATCGTGCTTGATGGCGAACCGGGAGGGGTCAGAGAGCCGGCGACTGCGATGAAAGACACCACGGCCAATGCAGAGATAGAGACGATCGCGTAGCGACCTAATTTCGGGAGTTTATGGCCTGGCATGGATAGAATGAATTATACCTAAAATAATTTATGAAACATAGGGTATTTCCTGTATAAAATCACGATCCGTATAGATTGTATGGAGCTGACCGGGGAGAGGACCAAAAATAAAAATCACGGGGTCTGGAACCCCGTGATGACCGCTTATCCCGATTTACCCCATAAAAGCTTAGTATACTTAGCTAATAATGGTTACCAATCATTGATAGTAATTCATCCGAATTAATCGAGTTTGAACAGATATTTGCAATTGGAGGTGGTGATTTCGCCCGCCTTATCGACACGTTCTCCCCTGAGTTCGCACAGCTTATCCAGAATGTTATCCACATGCAGAGGTTCGTTCCGCTTGCCCCGGTGAGGTTCGGGGGTCAGATAGGGCGCGTCAGTTTCAAGGAGGATCCGGTCCAGCGGAACGTATCTGACAACATCATCATATTGCCGCGCGAAAGTGATAATGCCATTGAACCCGATATACAATCCCAGATCAAGAAATTTCTTTACTTCATCGAGCGAACCGGTGAATGAGTGGACGACTCCCCCGTGTATCGCATACCCGGCTTTTAAAATCTCCGTCATGTCCCGGTATGCCGGTCCGGTGCTTCCTGTTTTTCCATCACGGCAATGCAAGACCAGCGGCATCTTCATTTCTTTCGCACATTCCAATTGTTGTATGAATCTTTCTTTTTGAATCTGCTGGTCTTTAGAATTTTCGGTCCGGTAATAATCCAGACCGATCTCGCCCATTGCAACGACCTTCGGTTGTTTCAAGAGTTCCCGATATTGTCCGGCGTCGAATCGTTCGCCGAGATTATCATTCGGATGTAGCCCGACCGTAGCCCACATGCCTTCATACTGCTGAGCAAGTTCGATACCCGACTTCGATGTTTTCAGATCGGTGCCGACGCATATCATAGAAACGCCCGCATCAAGTGCGCGGACGAGCATCGCTCCCCTGTCGTCGTCGTATTGGGGAAATTGCGGATGGCAGTGCGAGTCGAATAATTTTGACATACGATTTTATTGATGATAAAAAGTAACTGCGCTCCTGAAAATAATGTTCCGCTACCTTGGCTACCTGTATCTCAGCATCACGGCATTGAACTGGATCCTTATCCTCATCAGAAATTTCGATGACATCCGTGAGCAGGCGGTGTTCGCGATCATTGATCTGTCCGAAGAATCTTTCGGCCTGCCGGGGGAAGCAATGCTGTATCGTATCGTCATGGTCCCCATGGCGGTCATCATGTATCTGGCCATCGCCTTCCTAAGATCGCTCTTCTATTGGCCGCTCATGTGGCTGAAGGCGCTATCGGATACGATCGAATCGAAAAAGAGCGGCACGCGGGCATCATAGCCCGTTTTTTCTTCTCCGGGAACAGTTAGCCCTCGATCCGCGGGAATATTCCTGCGGTTTTCGTTACGGCGAATTTGAAGTTCTCTACGGGATCGATCCCCGGCTCGATACCCAGAACATTCATGACCCTTTCCGCGGTCTGAGGCATGAACGGCAAAAGCATGCGACTGACATTATGAAGCAGCATCACGAGATTGGTCATCGTAGTCAGGAATCCTTCGGCATTCGTGCTCGCCTCCGCCCATGGCTTGCGGTCATTCATGTATTTATCAGTGAAACTGATGAGTTCCCAGATCGCCGCGAGTGTTTCGTGAAATTTGAAGTTCCCGATCGTTCTCTGATATGTGTCGGCAATTTCGGAGATCTTCAGGGCGACATTGGCATCAACGAAATTCTCCTTATAGATGAGCTCGGCATCGAGGTTCTTATCAATAAGCGTCACGATTCGGGATGTGAGGTTACCCAGGCCGTTGGCCAGGTCGCCGTTATAGCGGGCGATCAGCTTTTTCTCCGAGAAATCGCCGTCCTCATCCGACGGAATCTCCCGAAGCAGA
>JAHFKT010000014.1 GCA_023245235.1 Candidatus Yanofskyibacteriota bacterium | reverse complement strand
ACGTATGTTTTCAGCCGAAAGCACCCGGCCGCGTACGCGGCCGGGTGCTTGATCATGAAACGTCCCGCTTAACCCTACCGATAGAGTTGCCTGAAGAACCACCCCAGAAAACTGAACTTGCCCTGATTATCCGTGATGAACCGGTCCGTCTTGGCGGCTTGGTCCTGAAGCGCCTTGATCTGGGTTTCAAGCGCCTGCTTCAGAGCCGGATCACTGATGCGGGTCAGGAGTTCGGTCAAATGAGCGATGCGATTCTGTGTGGTAACGAGATTGTTGCGCAACTGGCCGAGATTCTTGTAGTCCGTCCCGATAAAGAATGTCTTCCACGTGCTCCGGCTCGCGACCGTATGTTGCAGGTCGCTGTCTTCATTATCGACACCGGCCTGTTCTTTAGCAACCTTATCAATGTCATCACCGATAACGCGGGCCCTGGCGGCCAGATTGTGAAGTTCGCTGACTATCTTTTCCGTCTCCGGCGACGGGTTGGCAAAGACCGGCAACCCGGAGAGCATACCGACAACCATCATACTGACCGTAAATGAGGGTAATAGTTTTTTCATACTTCAATTATACAAATTCACCTTAAGGATCCGCAAGCGGGTTGGGCACAATCAAAAAGCCACTCCGGAAACGGAATGGCTTTTTGATCTATTCGATGAAGGTTAACGCTTTTCCGCGTTTGTTGGCCCGGCCGGTGCGGCCGATGCGATGGACGTAGTCGTCGTATGTCGCCGGCAGATCATAGTTGATGACGTGGCTGACATCGGCGATATCGAGACCGCGGGCCGCAACATCTGTCGCGACCAAGACTTGGATGTGGCTGTCCTTGAAAAGTTTCAGTGCCTGCTGACGCTTGGACTGATTTTTATTGCCGTGAATTGACTCCGCTTTGAATCCGCGCTGAGCCAACATCTTTGAAAGCTTCTCGACGCCGTGCTTGGTGCGGCCGAAGATAAGCACCTTGCTGAACTCGGACTGGTGCAAAAGGTCGTGCAGAACATCGAGCTTATTCCGGCCGTGTTCGATGCGCACAATATCCTGGTCGACATTCTTTGCGGTGTCACGGGTCTTGACCGAGATGCGGACCGGCTCACGGAGAAACTCCGAGATAAGCCGTTCGATGTCATGGGAAAGCGTGGCCGAAAAGAAGAGCGTCTGGCGTTCTTTAGGCATGCCGGCCATGACAAAACGCATGTCATTGATGAAACCCATGTCGAGCATGCGATCGGCCTCATCCAGGACGAGGGTCCGGAATCCGGCCAGCTTGATCATGTGGCGATTGATGAGATCTTTGAGCCGTCCCGGCGTGCCGATGACGAACTGGTTCGGATAGCGAAGCTGTTCGATCTGGCGGCCGATGCTGGCTCCGCCCACGCAACACACCGAAAAGATCCTCATTCCCCTGGTGAAGCCCTTGAGCTCCTGTTCGATCTGGAGAGCCAACTCGCGGGTCGGCACGATGATCAAAACCTGCTCCTTGGGATTCAGGAGTATCTTATTAATAAGCGGAACGAGGAATGCGGCCGTCTTGCCGGTACCCGTATTGGCAATGCCGACGACGTCGGCGCCTGAGAGTACGTGCGGGATGGCCCGGTCTTGGATCGGCGTCGGGGTCTTGTAACCCTTTGAGATGACCGCCTGCTTCAGGCGCTGGTCAACCTTAAAGTCCTGGAACGCATGTTCCGGAACAAAATGCTCCACCTCTTCAGTGATGATGGCTTTGTTTACAAAGCGCGACGGATCGATGCGTTCGCCGGCGTTACCACCGCTCTTGCGACCGAACCGGCCCTGCCTGAACGGCGGCTTATGGAAGGACCTTCTGGGTCCCCGAAAACTTCTGGTTTGCATACGTGTTTGTATCAAGCCCTATCGGGCTATTCTCGTGAGTTTTTAGATACAGCGTGATGAGCGGTGCGTTGCTGAGGATTAATGCCCTAAACAATAAAAACTGACGGGATAATGTTATGTATATAGTGTATATGAAAAACCCCATTTTGTCAAACTGTCACACCGGAAAACATAAAACGGGCCGATCGGGCCCGTTTTATGTTGAATCCCCGAAGGGATTACATTCGCTTCACTTCGACTGCATTCGGTCCCTTGTCCGACTGCTCGACACGGAAGGACACTTTGTCACCTTCGCGGAGATCGTCGAAATTGCCGTCGGCGACGTTGCTCTTGTGGAAGAACAAGTCCCGGTCCTCAGGCTTCTTGTCGTCGGGAGTGATGAACCCGAAAGCCTTGTCGGACACTATTTTCTTGATTACACCGGTCATAGATTTGGATTAAAAGTTTGAAATTCGCAAAATTTAACTATTGATGAAGTTCGACTACTCTTCTTGGAAATAAGTATTTTGCCCTTCAATAATAGCACACGTCTCAGATAAGTTCAATAGCAAGCGCTTTGAGCTTCCTCGGCCGGGACCAGCTCTTGATTTCAGCCTCACGTTTCAATGCGGCACTCCGGTTCATGCGTTGTTCCTTATATACGATCTTTCTGACGCCTTTGGCCCTCGTATAGCGTCCGCCGGTGCCGGACTCATGCTCCGCAAACCTGCGCTTGATGTCGGTCGTGATGCCGGTATACAACGAACCGTCCTTGCAGAGGAGTATGTAGACAAAATACATGCGTCTCCGGCTATTCAACGTCGCCGCTTTCTTTTATCTTCTCGTCCTCGTATGGCGCGATGAAGCGGCGGTACAGTTCCAACGTGATGGCGGAAAGTACGCCGAGAGCCCGGTTCAAATGAAAATACTTCTTCGGATACAAGCCGTGGATAAGCCTGGTCATCGCATAGTTCAACGAGCCGTCCTGTTCCTCAACGGGAAGCGAGGCCAGATGGTCGGCGAGCGGTTTCAGCAGTCTGTCGATCTTCGGACGTTTGTCTTTTTTGATGTATGGCATGTCCGAGTCAAGCATAGACAAAAACAAAACCGGCCACAAGAGCCGGTTTTGTTTTATTTTGCTGCGGGACAGGGATTCGCTCTCACCTCTCGCCGGCTTCCGCCGGCTCGGGTTCAAGTACCCTTGCCTCACGGTCGCACTCGCCCATTGCTCGCGCGACATCGCTCCGGCTTTCTCGCCCCTGCCGCAATGCCATCAATGGCATTGCTTCCCGCATCAAAACTGCACTTCGTTTGTTTTGCTGCGAGTCGTGAAAGACGTTAGAACGTGGATTACTGTTAATCATAGCTCATTTTACTTGCCGTTTCTATCTAGATAAACAAAAACCTCTTTCGAGGTCCGGTGGGCTGTGATTACGACACATAGGGATATACATGTCAAATGCGATTTTGGGCGGAATTCCCCCTTGTCCGGGACCTCCTCCGCTCCCTTGTTGGACTGCTACGCTGATACTCTCAATGAACTACTACTCACTGTTATCATTCCATGGGCGTGTTGTTAGTTGTTAATATCGTGCCCTCGACAAGCAGGCACGCCTCAGCCGTGTGGCTGGGGCCTACCTACTATCCCCGCATTCTGATGTCCCCGCTTCGGTTCAGTGCCATCTCTGTTGGGCTATGTCTTCCTTTCACAAAAAACAAAAAACCACTGTCAACAGCGGGTTATTGAACTGAAAAAATCTACAATCCCGTCTTACCCACATCATATCCACTAGGTTCGATTTTCAGGCATCGTTCTTTATGATAGAACAGGATTAGTGAACATTAATAACCATCAACTGGTTCTGTTAAAATCGATACTACCTGCCAGCAATTGCTGTCCTCCAGCTCGAGGTTAAATAGTGACCGAACTTGATGTCTCGGACTTATCGCTAGGTCTAAAGACAATCACTTCGGTCTACACTATTCCGTATTAGGCGTAGTAATCACGCTCAGTCATATTTGAGAAGCAATGTTCACCTTTTGAGGTGTATCGGTTATCCTTCATTTTGAAGGTTGGTCGTTTTAACCGTAGAGTCAAAATAATGAATTCAAGCCAAAATTCTACCATGGAACAACTACAGCTGCAGTTGATGCAAGAGAACGAGAGAGACAAGGATTTAGCCCTGCTTGTTGTCGCCGATGCGCTAGCGGTGCTGGCGGTTCGACTTCAGGAACTAAGCCTTTGTCTTAGAAAATTGAGCAATTCTCAAATCTGCTTTTTCAACCACCACTGTTCAATAGACAGTGGTGGTTTGTTTTATGACCTACAAATTTCCTAACAATTGGCACTTAAATATTGATTCGCCAGAAAAATTGGCGAAGAGATTAGTTCTTCCGTTATCATTTGTAATGAATGTTGAGAAACAGGCCCAGAGATATTACAGACACGTTCCGAATAATGAACGCCCCATAGTTGCACCCAAAAAGAATTTAAAACTTATTCAGCGAAGGATTGTCAAATATTTATTTAACTATAAATTCCCTCCCTGGATGCAAGGTGGAATCCCCGGCAAGTCGATAATTACAAACGCATCAATACACGTCCAGAAAAAGTGGGTTGCCTGCTTAGATATAGAAAAGTTTTATCCTTCAGTTCACAACGAGCGGGTGCATGATGTTTTTCTAAATCTTGGATGCCCCGACCCACTCTCCACATTTCTAACCCACCTGACGACACTTAACTTTGAATTACCGCAAGGAGCGCCGACCAGTCCGATTCTTTCCAATCTAATATTATACAATCTAGACCTTAGAATTAGTAAGTTTTGCAGCATTAAGGGGGTGGCCTATAGCAGGTACTTCGACGATATAACAGTATCTGGAAATAAAAGGCTAGAAAATATTTGCGACAAAATCATGAAAATAATCAAAATAGAAGGATTTAAAGTGCACGCAAAAGGCTCTTATAAGTTTTCGATTAAATCAAATTCTGAAATTCAGATTGTAACTGGTTTGATTGTAAACGGAAGAAAGCTTAAAGCATCGAGCGATTTTATTGAAGAACTCAACAAAACCATCCGTTCAATTGAGAAAGAGCCGTCATTTAAACTATTGGACAAAGCCAAGGGCATGATAGCTTTTCTAAATTCTGTTGAGCGTACAAGGGCCCGGCAGTATCAGAACAGACTCGAAAAGCTACTGATGATTTTGCCAGGACCATCATAAACCACGGATTATTTAGGAAGTTAGGCGATTCAATTAGATTTAACTAACCGAGCTCCTGGTGATGTTTAAAAAAACCATTTCGATAAGTTCTTCGGGACTTAAAACGGCCCGTCAGGGCCTCTGGGTGGCTGCTATCGCCTCATACCCTGGATAGGCTCTATTACTGTCGTGATGGTCTGGCGCAAAAAACTCTGGTGGCTGTCAACAGTCGATGTTGACGGCAGTAATTGAACTGACAAATTGACAGGATTTTCGGGTTATGCGGGTTGGGCTCTGGGGCACAGGCGTAACTGGGTGCTCTTTAATATTGTATTTCTATCAATTTAACGGGTAAATAACTTTTACGTCTGAATAAGCACCCGGACCCGGCTGCTCGAATGATTTCCGAGCTCCTTCTGCGACAGTGACAGTAGCATCTTTATCGAAATTTAGAAACGTGAGGCGGGTTTCGCGGCCATTAGAGTCCTTAAAAGAAACGTAGGCCTTATCCATGGGTTGATTGTCGAAATATGGACGAATTAATCGATTATACGTCAAGCCTCCGGAACATTGTCCTTCAATATGTTGCCAATACTGCTTCATCTCTTCAATTTTTACCTCATTGACCCCCTGACATATCGTTTGGTCGTCCGTACGAGTAGTTAAATCTACTTCTATAGTCTTCCCGTTCTCTAATGGCGTTGAGGCCTTAATTATGTCGTAATAATATGTTGGATTTAAATTCGCCGGACTTCCAACGAGAAGAGGGGGTGTTTGATTCGGAGAATTATCACCAATTAGGTCTGAGTGAGTTTGTATAGGACTGGGAGTTGGTTCATAACTAAAGGCCCAGACCATAAGACCGAGCACAACGCCGCCAATCAGCAGTGCGGATGTTATGTTTTGTATAGATAACTTTCTTTCAACTTGCTGTGGTTTATGCTCTTCAGTGGCGGGACCACGGGATAAAGAGGCGGGTGTTTTTTTCTTAAAGATTTTATTTGTGAATATATAGACGGAAAGGTTTCCGAATAGGGCGCCGATGACTCCATTGATTGCTGCCATCAAAACGCTGTTGCTGCCAAGGATATAGGATGCTAGCCAAAATCCAGGCAAGCCGCCAACAAGAAATGGAAGAAACCATGTCTTAAAAGATTTTTTATCTGAGCCTTTACTAATTTTATTAATAGCTAAGACAGAACCAACGAAGATAAGGCCTAATATATATTCTAGTGCCAGTAGACCAATGCCACTTAAGAAAAGTTCTTGGCCGCGGGTCGTATTCCCAACAAGAATAGCTATGACACCGCCGATAATACCTATCCAGCCAAGGTAGTGCAGTATTAGTTGAATAATACCAACGGCTCCATAAGCTACTGTCCCCGCGACGGCTGCCGGAGATAAATGTTCTTCTGGTTTATGTCGGAGTTCTGCCGGTTCAATCGGCTTTACCCTAGTAGCCGGAATCTCGGCAGTGTTCTTGTCTAAACCTAAATTCTTCTGACCGCAGTTAGGACAAAATTTTACGTCTTCGTTCAGTTGTTTACCGCAATTTGAGCAATACATGGTTATTTAGATAGTTTTCTTTTGGAAGGTTTTGTTAGTAACTGGGAATTTGCGACAGAGATGTGTAATTAACGCTTGACTGCGGATACCACGCAAACTCTGTATTATTTATACAAAAAACTTTTTTAGAAAATTCGGGGTCACTGCTAGCAACAGACGAGTCAACCAAATGAAGCATCCCCGTATCGCCGCCGGTGACTTCTATTGCATACACCTTACCATCATTAACTTCGCAGTTTTTGAATAATCCAGATGTTTTAAATGCATCACGGACCGCAGGTGATACGCTCCTAACATTGGCAAACCCTCCAAGGTGGCCATAGAAACTGAAAATAGCCGGATTCAAGAAGAGCCGCTTGTAGCCATAGTCGTTTACGATAAAAATATCGGAGTCACCAGAATATGCTGACGAGATAGTATCGCCCTCCTTTAGTCCATAATCAGCGGGCCTAGCACTGCTTAAGTTGGTACCCGTAACTGCAGGAGTTGGAGCGGTCGTGGACGGTGGGGTATAAATAAAAGCACAAGCAGTTTTATCGGAGTTAACCTGATATCCGGTATCACATTGGCATTGTGTGGAGTCGGTGGTTGAAGTGTGTGAGTTGGGTGGGCAACTATATGAACTTACCGGATATCCATAGGATTCTGGGTAACTTGTTGCTGCAGATACACAACTTGAACCACTAACAATGTAACCGTAATTACATTTACAAGATGATACTCCATCATAATATGAATTTAAGGGGCATATAGGAGTTGCGGGAGCAGCGTATGTTGTTCCGGTATACATACAACTTGTCTTGCTAGAGTCGACACTGTATCCATAATTGCAAGAACACTTGCCCGTTAAAGAATCTTTAGACGAATTTACTGGACAACTACTATAGGTGTTACCGCTACCGTACGTTGTATTGCCATATGTGTTGTAACTGCTTCCGTCACTTCCATAGGTAGTATTCCCATAGGTGCTGTAGCTTGTACCGTCACTTCCATAGGTAGTATTCCCATAGGTGCTGTAGCTTGTACCGTCACTTCCATAGGTAGTATTCCCATAGGTGCTGTAGCTTGTACCGTCATCACAATATGTAGTATTGCCGTATGTGCTACAACTGGAGGCAATAACACCGTTTTCAGTAAACAAAAATAAGGCACATGAAATCAGTATCCCTAATCCGACTTTCATCCAGTTATCTTTTAGTAAAATATTCATATTTTATTACAACCATTGCGCTACGCCACCGTGATAACTGCACGTACCTTGCCTATGCTGGGAGAAAGAATACGTTCCATCTCTGCATTGAGCACTTGCACCAGCAGGAATCGAATTAGAGTAGACCGATGAAGTTTGACCGTTATTATAACCACCGGACATGGCATAAAGGCCAATGGTAACCGCTACTGCTATAAGAATATATTTTAAGATTTTATTCATTGGTGCAAATTTTGAACCTTACTGCATTGTGCTGAGTTCTTCCCTTTTTATAATCCAGAATATGGTACCGAATAGAAGGGCAATGCCGGCAGCTTCGGTAAATGTACGAAATGCGTGAATAGAGTAGTCTTGTCTGGGTTGATGTATCTGAAAATATAGCACCTGACCACTCTCACAATGCGCATAATTGCATTGGAGAACAGGAAGGAACAGCCGTAGGCAAACCAATAGCACTCCGCAGAGTAGAATAATGTTGGATGTCTTTTTAAATGCGGAGATAAGGATGGTTTTCATACTTTAGAGTTTAGAGTTTATGGGTATCAGCCCTATTTAGTTATGGCTATATTATATACTCTTTTTTGGCCGTTGTCAATTAAGTCTGGGTAACAGAAAACTGGCCGATATGGCCAGTTCTGATTCGAGAGCGCACAAAGAAGCCTGACCCGGCCCTATGGTTCGTCTAGTTCTTTTTTAATGAGTATTAATTGGTCGTCTAAATCTTTGACGCCTTTGATGGTTTTTTTCCAATTCCTTTGAGATGTAACGAAAGTATAAATGAATTTAGTTCCATTTGTCATCCATATTCTAGCTCTGATTTCTCCATCCTGAAGGCTCAGAGCTCGCATGAAAGTTTGTAAACCTTTCTCTGTCTCAATAAAATAATCGGCCCTTAAGGCATTGCCGACATTAATGAAGGGACTGCATCTACCAATTTTCGTTATCATGACACCCGACAAAAAAGAAAAGCCACTAACGCTATTCAAGCCTTTAGTTGTTGATACGGTACCAAATGTATTACCTGGTAGGGGTAGCTTATAGCCTGATGACATACTAAAATTGATATCCACGGCAGAGGCCATTTCTCGCTGAAAAACAATCTCCTCTCGCATTTTCTTGGCTTCGTATGTGTAAGCTAAAATAAAAGCAGCGGTTATAAGTAAAACAAAATCTCCAAACGAGGCATGCACGTCGGTTATTTTTAGTTGGAGAATGGTTAGAATAAACAAGACTAAAAGACAAATAACAACAATCCAGCCGACAATCTGTAGGATAAACAAAATATACCTTTGTAGTGGTCTCAATAGCTTAAATAACTTCTCAAGAATAATCATTCAATACTAATAGCAAAAACTGGCCGGAATAGCCAGTCTAATATTGAGGTCTTAATTAATTACTATTTCAATTTTAATTTTACAATCGGCTTACGTCCGCAATTTTTTAAGTCGAATTTATAATAATAACCGAAAGCATTTTTCTGAAGACTCATCCTCTCTACCTTTTTTGTTACTCCAAATTCAATCGGGCTTCCTTTTATAATCTCTAAAAGTATTTTTACGAACTGGGTCCACTTACTGTTAGAGGTTACTAAATCTTCTGGTAGCTGATTGCTCTTTAAAAATATTTTGAGGTCATCTTTTAAACTGCTTAACTTGAAAAAATCGCCATGTTTTGAAGCAAGTTGGCGCGCTATTTCATGGCCGCTCTTATCGCAGTCGATGTCCTGTTCAAACTTATCCGACAAAAGTGCAGTAGTCCAGGGCTTATCTAGCTTCATATGCAAGACCCAGTTACAATAGAAATTTAGATATTTATATGTGCTCTTCTCCTTCTTCGACTCTAAAATCTTTCTTATACGCGACAAAATAAAAATGACCTGAGGCTCATCGTCAATAGCCTTCGAAAGCCGTGCATTAAGCTTATTTAAAACTTCTTCTCGTCCCATACGATTAAAAATATGTTCAATCCCTATCGGAATCTTCTACAACTTGAATCACCTCGAGTTGAGGGCGACAACTATTTTGCTTTTTTCGTCAGTTTGTAGATGACATCTTCTTCCGTTAAAACAACACCATCTTTTTCTGCATGTCGTTCATTCCACTTTTTCAAACTATCGCCAAACAGGGTAACTGATACACAATCAATTCCATGCCTCTTAAGAGTTTGTCGTGGGCCATACTTTTTGTACGCTTCGCTCAGTTCTCTGCCCTCTCTCTCCATCTCTTCTAGCCACCTCCTGTGGGAAATATAGCACACTGACCCCTCCTTCAACGATGCGAACGTACTTAGCACGTCAGTTATGAAAGCCGACCCTTTACGATGTAGTCCAGGTACTTCCTGCACAATCCACCAGACCTCATTTTCGGACGGTTCAACACTTAAAGGTATTGGCTTTCCCTCGCCGACTCGGAGCCCCTCCTGATATACCGTTTTAATAAACAGTTCGAGTTCATCTAAGAGTGGCCGATTCTTATTGGCCCTATTTGAAACCCATATCCCTTTGAGCTCTCTAAATTGTTTGAATCTGTTTTCCCAGGCTGGCATGTTGGATTCGAAGTTTAGTATCCCCGCAGGCCAGCATTAAACATGACGAAGGAAATAAAGTCAATGACCCAGCTAGCCTTGGTTGAGCCGATTAATCTCTCTTCCGCTTATGCCGGCGCATCTGTTCACGAATTTTCGTGGTCTTACTGTCGGCAATATCTATCTCGCCACATTTTGGACATTTCTCATGACAGACAGGGCAATAGTGATTGCTGCATTTCTTACGATTAATAGACATGAACTGGTGAGGCATTGTACCCGATAGCTAGATTAATGAGCAGGATTTTAGCTCCTCAATGATGGCAGCTTGTCTGATTCTTAGAAACTCCTCAAAATCAGCCACGGAAAAGGGGTCCCTCAACAGCACGTCCAGTGCCTTTTCCGGAATCAGGTGTGTCGCTAGCAGCTCAATAACAGATGTACGCCCATATTTAACTATCAGTTCAGCTAAATACTCGTTCGGGAGACGGTTTCGAAGTATTCGCCGATTTGTATCGTCAGATAATGGAGTGCGATTTGCGATAGAATTCGCAAGATGTGGAGCATGTTTCTCACCCCAGGACTTAGGTACAATATGATGGTCATCAAGTATAGAATACTCTGGCAAATCCCAAGAGCTCAGGTCCCTTGCTCCTTTGCGGGCCAAGAGGCAGAACACGCCTTTATACACGGCAGAGCTCGGCGAATCAAGTTCGAGTAAATCAATATTACCTATTACGTTCTTTAGTTCTTGGATAACGTCGGGAGCAGCTTTATCATTAACTAGCCACTCTCGCATTTCACGTAAATCTTGCGCCATTTGCGACTCAACACTACTAGAATAGTTTTGGGTAAAAACGGATGACCAATACCATGCCCTCAGTTTTTCTTCAGCTCCTTTTTGATTCTCTACTTTAGTTTTTTCATTTAATAAGACAGAAAGAATAGGTAATAGGGTCGGATATGGAATAAACTTGGGGACTATAGCTCCAAGGTCTTTTTGATTCGATACGACACGAAGTGCAGCAAGATTTAATTCCACTGCTTCACTCCATAATTTCTTAAATTCGTCCTCGGAATTAACAAGGGTAGTGGCATGAAAGCTTCCGTCTTTCTCACGAATCCTTTTGATGGCCCCCGGGACAAGATAGTAAAGAAATTTTGCTGCACAATAATCCTGTCTCAGCATGGACATTGTCTGTAATATCAGAATCTTACCCTTATCGGGGTCCGGTAAGTTAAACTGGTCTCTAATATCGCGCCAGGTTTGTTTAAGATTAATATGACGTGGTCTCAACAGGGCGTTTAGGAGGTCAAATGTATCGAGGTCAATGCCAGTATTATTAATTCGAGTAAATATATCACACACCTTATCGACTAGAATTTCTCTATCGAGCTCGATGTAGCAGATGTAGTATCCGTTTAGAAGTTCCGAGAACAGGGCCTCGATTTTTGCCCTTTTCTCTGCTATGTTTTCTACTCCTTTTGAAGCCCAATATTGCTCATACTCCTGCAACCACTTAAGCCACAGATGCCCGGCCTCACCAAACACCTTGAGCGGGAATAAATTCTGCTCAAACTGTTTATCTTTATCAGAAATTAAACCCGCTGCCTCCTTGCCATAGAAATATTGAAATGCCTCTTCGTAGTCTTCCTCGAGTAGCATCTCCAGATTAACAAAGAAGAGGTAGCGGAGTTTGCGCCTGGGAAAATTCTTTTCCGGAGCGAAGAGGGCGTAATACAGGGCACTAAGTCTTTGCTGGCCATCAAGAACAATATGTTCCGCCTTTTGCTCACCTGCATAGCCGTAGATTGGCTCGCAATGAAGAAATTCTAGATTATTTTTTGTCGCACGCCACAGGAGTAGTGTACCTACGTAGTAATCTTCAAAGATTGACCGGATAAGACCGTTTACATCGCCTGGAGTCCATTCAAACTCGCGCTGAAAGTCGGGTATCATGTACGCTCCCTTTCGTAGGTTACCTATTATGGATGCGAGATGTTCTTTGCTCGGTGGTTCGATATTCTTCATTCTTCATAAGATAGCAGAATTATTGACTGATAACCAGTAACCGCTATATGCACATTTGGGCATCAGATGGGGTATCTTGGTGCGCTTTCATACATCTTTATAATGTAAGTCGGCGCATCGACCGTATATTGTTGACCTATTAGGGTACATCTGTGTGGCAACTTTCTGGATATCAGATTTGGTGCTCAGTTGTTGATTGAGAGTACATAATGGTTGCGAGCTATAAACCGCCGAAGTAAAAAGTTATCCACGGTCCCAACAAGCGTCGTAACCCAGATAATAGCTTGTCTTTATTCAAAGCTGCAGCCCTAAATCTTTCGAGAATCGCACTTGTTAACAAATCTTTTGGGCGCCTCACTTGGTACGCTTGAGCTATGGTATCTAAGGCCCAAGAAGATGCACTGCAAAAGTTTAAAGCGCTCTATGAGAAGAAAGTGGGCGTTGTGCTTACCGACCAGGGCGCCCTGGAACACTTCACGAAGCTAATAGAACTGACCAGGGCTGTTTACCGACCCCTCCCCCGCTCTTACGTGGAAGAGATGAGACGATTAGCCCTGTTGAACAATGAATAAGATAAATTCTAATGTTACCAGCGAGATAGAGACCGTAAGGGATTATATTCCGGGATTCGACTCACCTGGAACTGTTCCTTGGATTCCGCCAAAGGTCGACCAGAACTTAAAGAGAGTAGTCGTGGTCCCCTTCCCTTTCTTATTAAGGGGAAGACGGCTCAGTGGTTCAGCTTGGAGGGTGCTGTGCTGTATATTGTCCTACGACTGGAAACATATTAAGTCTGAGCGCAGTAGGGGCAAAATAACCCTATCCAGGAAGGAGAAGGTCTGGTGTAGCCAAAAGACAATATCAAAAGACCTTGATATGCCATTACGAACTGTGAGGTCGGCCATCTCTATGCTTAAGAAGGAGGGATTCATAGAGACGAAAAGGCGGTTCAACAACAGTAACGAGATGCATATTAAATACAGCGCATAGACAGGGGTCTGCCAGTGGTTCAGGCATATACCTGACCATGGTACAGGCAGGAAGTAGCACACTAAGTAAGATGAAGGTAAATAAGGTAAAGGTAAGAAATTAAAGAATAGAGATTTTTTTCTTCTTTTGCTTAATAAGGGAATGAAATGATTCCATCTTGAGAGTATAAACTCGTCTGTCGTCAATAGAAAAATAGAGCGTCTACCTGGTTGGCGTACATGCGGATATTTGCCCAATTTGACGATTCCGTTGACCTCCCAAAAATGATATAATTACTGAGTAAATCTATGAAAAAAGACGTCAATAAAATCAGGTATTTTGTGTATAGGCGAAGGTCATCGGACGATGCCAAACAAACAGCCTCGTTGGGAGTCCAAAAGAGCGAATTGGACCTCCTGGCCAAGAGGTCGGACGCCCTCGTCGTCGGTGAATTTGAAGAATCCAAGACCGCTAAACAGCCGGGACGAGAAGAATTTAATCGCATGCTTGATGAGATTGAGGCTGGCAAGGCAGAGGGTATAATCTGCTGGAAGCTGGACCGCCTAGCCAGAAACCCGGTTGATGAGGGTAGGGTCAGATGGCTACTTCAAAAAGGCGTAATCAAGAACATCAAGACTTACGAGAGGGACTACTACCCTGGTGACCATTCCCTCATTGCAAGCGTTGAGATGAGCATGGCGACGCAATACTCGCGGGATTTGAGGACAATGGCCTTTAGGACCATTCGGGACAAACTGCGCAAGTCTAGTCGTCCGGGTCTTGCACCCCAGGGCTACCTAAACGATATGTCCAAGCCACATGGCTTTCGAGATTACATTGAGGACCCAGAGCGACTACCTCTGATTAGCAGACTCTTCCAATATATGCTTAGTGGCAATTACTCTGTTTCCGAGCTGCATAGGTTAATGCGGGACGAATGGGGCTATCGAACTAGGATTACAGCTAAACAGGGCGGTAAACCGCTTAGTATCTCTCACGTCTACCGAATCCTAACAGAACCGTATTACTATGGTTACTTTTATTATAATGACCCCGACACTGGCGAGAAGAGATTATTCAAACACAACAACAAAACGATAATAACTGAATCTGAGTATGACCGAGTTCAAGCCTTAATGGGTAGGAAGGGCAGACCGAGGCCGAAAACAAGGGCTTTTGCGTATACGGGCATGATGAGGTGCGGTGAATGCGGTTGCGCTATAACCGCAGAAGAGAAGCACCAAATCATTTGTAGCGTCTGCAAGAACAAGTTTGCTTACGAGAATAAGCACACATGCCCTGGGTGCTCCACAGAAATATCAGATATGAAGAATCCGAAACTTCTCCATTACATATATTTCCATTGCACTAAAAAGAAGAATAGAAACTGTACTCAAAGGTCTGTAAGAATCGAGGACCTGGAAACACAGATAAACAACGAGTTGGCCTCTCTGCAGATTGACGAGGACTACCTAAAGCTAGCTATTGATTATCTTAACGAAACCAAAACCCAAGAGTTTGAAGATAAGGCGACAATAAGATTAAACTTGGAAAAGTTAGTAGATGAGTGCAATAGAAAGCTTAAGAGGCTAAGCGACGAGTTTACTTCTATAAATAACTTGGATTATCAGATGTATAGACCAGAGGAGTTCGCGGAGATAAAGGCAGCGATAATTTCCGAAAGGTCTGGATATGAGGCACGACTTATAGACGTGCAGGACAAATCAGATGAATGGCTGGAGCTAACAGAGAAGACTTTCAACTTTTGCGCCTACGCCCGTTATCACTTCAATAATGGGTCCTTAAAGGCCAAAGGTGAGATTCTTAACTCACTTGGTTCGAACCTAATCTTGAAAGACCGGAAACTCTTGATTAATGCCTACGAGCCGTTCTTTATCGTTAAAGATTATGTATCTTCATCAGTTAATGAAGCCGAAAAGTTAGAACCTGGAAATAGTGGCGCTACTACAAAGAAAAATGAGCTCTCCCAAGCTCAAATTTCTAGCTGGCTGCGGGACAGGGATTCGAACCCCAATTTTTTGGTTCAGAGCCAAACGTCCTACCATTAGACGATCCCGCAATATAGTTTTGAAGTACCCCATTCTACAACAAAAAAAGGCGTTTTTCAACGCCTATGAGACCGGTCACTACAGCCCGGCCATGGATCATCGTGTTTGAGCGGATGCTCGGGCATCAGCCGGGCACTCGCGATATCGCACATGTGGCAGAACGCGGCCAGCTTGCCCATCCCCCGTTTGTATGGAGAGTAGTTACCGATCTCGCCTTCGACGTAATCGAACGCGTTGCGTTCATCCTTGGTCAATTTGATGCCGTACTTTTTCATCAAGTCGAGCTTGAAGCGATTAACGAAACTGCGGTCCCGAAACTCCGGTTTCAGACGGAGCCGCCGTTTCACCACTTCGTACTTCCACGGTTTTTCCAGATCATGCAGGAAGGCCACAAGAAA
Source organism: Candidatus Yanofskyibacteriota bacterium (assembly GCA_023245235.1). Lineage (GTDB taxonomy): Bacteria > Patescibacteriota > Minisyncoccia > 2-02-FULL-40-12 > GWA2-44-9 > JAHFKT01. Next base: position 5,678 of record JAHFKT010000014.1, on the reverse strand, counting down.
AACGCTTGAGAGTCCGAACGGCATCGGCCGCTTCGACGACAGCGCCTCGTAGAGTACTGAGGCGATATTGCAGAAGTCCTGAATATGGTCAAAGTACCCTCCTTCCCAGTTCTGGTGATTGTGTGCGGAACCGTAGGCTCTCCCGAACAACTGGGGGTTGTCGAGCATGAGCTTTCTGACCGCGGAGCGGTTGGGCTCTTCGAGAAGATCCAGAAAATACGAAAGCGGTTGGTATGGCATTGCCATTTGTTCAGGTACAGTGGCCATACTTTACAACAAAAAAGGACGTCGTTCAACGTCCTTAACTTCTTGAGATGGTCTGACTCAAGGGCAGAATAGGGTCTGCGGTAAAATCCGGAATTTCAAAGAACGGGATCTCCGCACCGGCAAGATAGACCATCGAGCCGAACGGCCGGCCTTCGCGTGATGCTTTGGTGACCGCGGCGCAACGATGCATGCCTTCGACAATGACCACTTCGCCGGGCGGTGAATCGCACCGGGTCAACCAGCCGATAAGCGTCGTGTCATTGGGAAAGTTGGCAAGAAACTCTGCGGCGGCCCAATGTTCCCGAATATCCTTGAATGCGGGCATCGTTGCCCCTTCATAGAACTGGTCCCGCCAGCCCTTGTACGGCCCGCCGTGGAACTCGGGAACCGCCTTGAGCGGATCGACGACGAGATACAGTTGCCATTCTTTATTGGTCGCCCGAACTGCGTTGATGCGCGGCTGGCGCCACTCTTCCCAACTGTTGAATCCGCGCTCGCGCCAGAACTTTTTCCAATGCTCCTGATCAATCTCGTTCTCGCGCCAGATCGCCTGCACATCGTCAAAGGTCAGCGGTTTCACGGGCCACAGATACGGAAAGTCCGGATGCATGACTGCGGCCATATTGTACAACAGAAATTGATGGTTTTCAAGACTTTCAAGTAGCCAAATAAAATCGGATTTGCTACCCTGTGAAACAGCACGCGAACAATCTAATGGAACAGCATCTGCATCGACTATGTTTGGCGGCTCGCGAGCAAATGGCCCAATACGGAGTAACTATCGCGGGCGTCCACTATTACATACCGCAGCAAGGCCAGCGAAAGCACAGCGCACTTTATGCCTGTCTTGACGGGATCACTAGAAATGCCGGATTTTTCGGTCTTCAGTACGAGAACTGGCGTCGTATCCGGTTACTGGACCTGGTATACGAGATCGCCTACTCTCTGCCCGACGGTCCTCCGCCGGCCGATGAGCTCGTACTGGATATTCGCCTGTCATTAGCTGACGATACATATCTCGGCTTCCCGCCATTCGGCAAACAGGCCAGTGCCTACGGCCACGTTGACGTGGTAGTGGACCATGACGTGAAGCTGGTCGGCATTGGCGAAGCTCTTGCACGCGGCGACGTGGAATCCGGCACGATGCTGGACGCGTACTGTAAGCGGTATGCTCTGCCGAACATTCTGATGCATGGCCGGCACTATATCAGTCCGGACAGCGCTTCGGTCGAACTCCTTGAGGACGCGATACTCGTCGGCAAAGTCGGCTCGGTCCTTGAGATCGGAGCCGGGGTCGGCATCTGCGGAGTTGCCGCCGAACGGCACGGTATTACGGACTACACATTCGTCGATGTCAGCCCGACCGTATGCGAAAACCTCCGGCGCCGGTTCCCCCGGTACAATGTGCGGTGCGGCGATGCCATGTCATTTTCTTTCGACCGCGACTGGGATGTAGTCCTTATCGGCCTGCCGTACGAGTTGAATCCCATTCTGCTTGAACGACTTGGGGAGATGTTGAGCTACCGCTGCGGTATGGTCATTTTCCAGTCCGGATGCCGACATTTTTTCAGCTTCGAACACGACTGGCTCATGGGCCGGCAGGATGAGTGCTGGCCATGGTACCGGCAGGAACAAAGCCTGGATAAGCATTTCCGGTACACCCTTGAACCGTCAGTGGATTGGCAACTGGCGGCCGTCGGTTGCCATGACCAAACCATCTACCGGAACCTGCTGGACCGTCAGAAAAGCCGGCGGGCGGTTGAAGACTTCGTTCTGACCCTATAACGCATAAGACCCTTCCGGGTCTTTTTTTACTTATCGAACCCGATGAATATCGCCCCTGCTATACCTTCAGGAACCTGCGGATAGCGACAAAGCTGGATACGACTCCCAGCGCAATACCGGCAAAAAGCGTGATTGCCACGAATTGGAGAATGTTAGTCAGGAAATAACCGATAAGACTGATACCCGGCAGAAGAACTGCGGCTTTTGATGATACGAACCAGAGCGTCGGATAAAATACCACCGTCGCAATAGTAGCGGCGAATACGCCGTATAATCCCCCTTCAATAAGATACGGGGCTTTGATCTGCCAGATGGAACCGCCGACCAGGCGCATGATCTCGATCTCCTGCTTCTGATTATAAATAGTCAGCCGGATGGTATTGAATGTGACCAGGACCGCGATGGCGGCCAGGACCAGCGTGGCCAGAAGGCCCCAGTTGCGAAGACCGCCGGCGATGCCTTCAACGCGCTGAATGACCGCTTGGTTCTCATAGAAATTTATCTTGTCGACGACCGGGCGGAATTTGTTGCCTTCAAGGAAGCTGACGATATTAGGATACTGCGCAGAATCCTTGGCTTTGATATTGAGCGATGCCTGGAGCGGGTTGTCAGAAAGTTCGGCCAGCGACTGCTGAATAAGAGCGTCTCCGGCATGTTTCGTCTTGAAATCGTTCAATGCCTGGTCCTGCGAGATATATGAGACCTGCTGGACCGTGCTTTGATTCTCCAGGTCCTGCTTGACCGACATGATCTCGTCCGGAGATGCTTCCTGCTTGAAATAAACCGTCACATCGACCTTGCTCTCAAGGCCGGCGACGATCTGTGAAGAAACGTAGTTGAGCACCATCAGGCCGGCAAATAAGAGAAGCACCAGGGCCATAATGCCTGTCGTGCCGAAGCTCAAATAACTGTTACGCCGGAAGTTGGTCAGGCCGGCGTGGAAAATTCGTCTGAATGTCGCGGTGAAAGATTCCATATTAAATAATGTATTTGCCTTTTTCGACCTGATCGCGGACTATCTTGCCGTGTTCCATGCTGATGACCCGTTTGCCGACCGCGTTGACGACCTCGCGGTTATGAGTGGCCAGAATGACCGTCGTGCCGAACTCGTTGATCTTCATGAGCAATTTTACCACATCATAGGTATTGACCATGTCCAAGTTGCCGGTCGGCTCATCGGCCAAAATAATACGGGGCCGATGGATAAGCGCGCGGGCAAGGGCCAGACGCTGCTTTTCGCCGCCGGACATTTGGTGCGGAAAATTCTTGGCCTTATCGGTCAGGCCGACAATGCTCAGCAGCTTGGGAACATCCTGGGCGATCTCGTCAGGAGTGGCACCGCAGATCTCCAGAGCGTAGCCAACGTTCTCGGACGCGTTCATTTTGGCAAGCAGTTTAAAATCCTGAAAAATAGTCCCGATCTTCCGGCGAAGGAAGGATGTGTCGCGGTTCGAAAGATCGGCGATATTGATGCCGTCAACGAATACTTCTCCATGGCTCGGCTTCAATTCCCGGGTTAAGAGGCGCATGAGCGTGGATTTGCCGGCGCCGGACGGCCCGACGAGCGAAACGAACTCGCCGTCCTTTATCTCAAGGTTGATCCCGTCCAGGGCCATGAAATTGTCATCATAAATTGTGGAGATGTCTTTAAATTCGATCATTTATTTTTTGAGCTCGGCCTCGATGAATTTATCGAGTTCGCCGTTGAGCACTTTGTCCGGCTGGGATGATTTCAGGCCGGTCCGATGATCTTTGACCATTTGATAGGGATTGAGCACATACGAACGGATTTGGCTTCCCCATTCGATTGCGACCTGAGGCTTGAGCTCGGAAAGTTCCTTGGCTTTTTCGTCTTCCATTCTTTTGACCAGGCGCGACACGAGAACCTGCATCGCCTTTTCTCTGTTCTGACTTTGGGAGCGTTCGGATTGCACCGCAACTGATACTCCGGTCGGGACATGAGTAATGCGGACGGCGGTCTCGAGCTTGTTCACGTTCTGCCCGCCGGGGCCGGAAGAACGGTATGTATCGACACGCAGATCCTGAGGGTTGACCTGGAAGTGTTTGGCGATGATAACAGGCATGATCTCGACCAATGCGAATGAAGTATGGCGGAGGTCTTTGGATGAATAAGGCGAGATGCGTACGAGACGATGAACGCCGCTTTCTTTTTTGAGCGTGTCGTAAGCGTTCAGCCCGCTTAGCTCGCACGCGGCGTTCTTGGTGCCGCCCTGTTCGCCGAACGATTGGCTCAATACCGTAAAACCCCAGCCTTTGGCCTGAGCGTACTTTGAGTACATCTTCAGCAGCATCGTGGCCCAGTCCTGGGCATCGACACCGCCGGCTCCTGAATGGATATATAAAAGAGCCTTATTGTGCTCGTATTCCAACACATTTTCATTCTATTCTTTTTGATCCGACTTTTCAAGAACAAAATCCCCCCATCAAAGATGAGGGTTTGAAACAAAGAGCCCCGCGATGGAGCCCTTTGTCGCGATGCGACGGGGGCCCGAGCGGGGCTTAGCGAAGGTGGGAGTTGTGATAGTAGGCCCAGCTATGGACGGCGGTGCCCACGACCGGGCCGAGCCACCAGATCTTGCTGTGCTCCTTCTTGGCCTTGGCGGACAGATACATCATGCCGACATTCAGCGCCGTTACTGCGCTATATGCTACACCGGGGCCGGCATTGATGAACGGCTTCATGATCGGATTGCCCTCGGAACAAGCCGGGCACCGACCCAGAACAGAAAATGTGCTCTTGAGGTCGGCGACGGTTGCACCCTCCAGGGCGCCGGCCATGATCCAGAAGCTCGGGGACATGACCATGGGCACCGGCTTTTCGACCGCAGAGGCGGCCGCGAGAGCTTCCGGGTCGATGCTGTCGGCCAGGGTCGTCCGGGTCAATGCCTCACGCAACGGCAAGCCGTTGAGCATGAGACGCTCCTGGGCCGCCAGCGGCGATGCGATGAGCACGGACGCGACAAACGCAATGACGTACTTCACGGGTCACTCTCCTTGAAAAGAAAGGAACGAAAATTGAATGTTTTTATATTATACCATAGAAAATAAGATAAATCAATAGAGCTATAAAACGGCCTTTTGGCCGTTTTATAGTGTTCCGGAGCCGCCTCCCAGAGTCGAACTGGGGACCTCCACTTTACGAAAGTGTTGCTCTACCAGCTGAGCTAAGGCGGCAATTTTATTAAGATTTTATCACGAATTTTAGCATATTAAAAGGCCGGGATCCTCACTTCGTGATTCATATGTTGGAGCGGGATACGGGAATCGGACCCGTGTCTGTTGCTTGGGAAGCAACCGTACTACCATTGTACTAATCCCGCGAGTCAATATTTTGATTAATATCCGAGCAGATAATACCACCACTTCTTCCAATCAGGCATTTTGAGAACCTGCTCTCTGAATGTTTCTTCCGGCCCGGCACTTCGCGAAGCTGTGCCCTTGTACACAAAGGCCACCTGTTCATCGGCTAACTTATAATTAAGTTTCAGCCGGGCCTGGCGTTCCAGGTAAGAATCGCTCCGAAAGTACGCCGACGCGCTCGCCAAGGACTGATTGTCATGCTGAAACTGGGCGACCTTAGACTCAAGTTCGTGAACCTGGGCTGA
>JAHFKT010000041.1 GCA_023245235.1 Candidatus Yanofskyibacteriota bacterium | reverse complement strand
CACCTTCATAGTGTTCATCAGGCTTACGCGATTCAGGTAAGTTCGGGTTATGTCTCACACGGCCCCTCGCGATGATGCGTTCGATGGCGTCTTCAAGACGGCCGTTCACACCGGGACGTGCAGCCGCGGCACGCTCAGCTTGAGCGAGCGCCTCCCCGTGTAGTTCACCGTGCACGTCCGGATCAGGTATCGATTCGTACTCAGAGTCATCGTCCTCCTCCGCCTGCTCCCTTTGATTGGACGCCATTCCGAGTGCTGTGAGCTTCTTTTGAACGCGCGCATTCTGCTTCTTATAGCGTCGTGTCGCGCATTGACCGATTGTCTCACGAGTTGGCTGCCGCACTTCCACCGCGAGCGCATCGCCCGGTGCGGTGGCGTCGATCACAGCTACCTCAGACGGAATAGAATAGTGACCGAAAGCATGAGTGTACGGATTTGGTGAACCATCTTCCAGATTCGCGAGTAAGTATCGTTTATCATCGAACGGATGGAGGCCGCGCTTTTCAACTTCGAGCGAGTACACTTGATGAAGTTTCGAACGAATCGCGCGGTTAGGAAGACGCTGAAGCGGGCCCTCACGAAACATTTCGAGATAGGTCTCGTGGCTCAGATGTTTTTTGACCGTGGGGCGCGCGATCCCTTTGGCTACTTGCTTGCTTTTCACAGTTGGAGGCGGAGCATCAGGTTGTTTTGGATCGTATAATGTCGGCTTACAAGTGGTGTACGAATAGGCCTTTGGCTTGAGTGCAACAAACTCTGTGATTGGATCTCCAGCAGTTTCGTCTTTTAAATAGCCGACCACTCCTGAGCGCGGATCGTTCGGCTCTCCGACACCGCTCGGATGATTTGCGGGGATCGAGGAGAAATCAACGATATCGCGGAGCTGCGGTTGAGACTTGATCTCAGCATATGCATCATCTGATTCGATTATGAATACGAACGCATCGGTGTCCGTGTAGCCCATGCGAAGCCGGTCGCCAAAGTAATCTTTAAACGCTGCATATGTCTTGCACATGAGTAACTTACTCCATTCGAGGACCGTAAAGCCGACCTACAAAGAAATAGAAGAGAATCAATGTCTTGCTTAAGTTATTTAAGATCTTCGGAAATTAAAAAATAACGTAATGTTTACATACATGAAATGGTTTGTTGATTAACGATTTGGTTTTGCGCATTTCGACGCCGAAGAGGTCCTGGCTAAACATGCGGAAGTCGGTACAGTGTGGTTTCTCAGCGAGCTTTACCGCCTTTTCCTCGCCCACGACGAGCCGGATGTCTGTACGCTTCGCTACATTCTCTATAGTTTTCCCGTACGGTGCGTTGTTCATCAACTTGAAAAAGTTTCTCTTTGGTTCATCCCCGTTATGCTTTTTCCGATTATCAGTGTTACGCTTGATATAACCAGCTATATAGTCTAATGCGGTGAACTTGATCGCTCGATGCACTTTCGTGAGTTTCATTCCGCGAGACAAATAGAATTGAAGATTCTGACCGAATACAACGTATCTGATTCGAGGAAGAAATGAACAGATAAGCTTTTTATTTCCAGGAGCCCTGCCATTAAAATAATCGACAAGCAGACGGTGTTGAGTTTCAGAGAGCATCTCATGACGCACGGTGATCATTTGAGGGGCCATCGGATAATCATCGTCGCGATCGTGAATCTCAGGCGGGTATTCGAGATCAACCTCCAAGATGTAGTACGGCCCTAATTTTACAGGATCCACTTTGAAAAACTTGTCTCGCATTTCCGCACTTCCTTTAAGTGCAACCTCAGCCTCTCGAGTCTCTTCCTCGCTTAGCCATCTGAAATGTCCGTTCGGGAGAAATTGAGACATGGCCCAGCCATAGAGATTGGTGAAATCAAAGTTGATAATGAATACGCTTTTCTCATTCGGTCGATAGAGTGACCCCATATATTTATTATTGGCCCGCGCGTATCGGACGCTGGCCTGACACAGGCCGCCGCGGATAGAAGGCTGAATCATGCGATACATTTCGGAATCATGCATCAGCTCAATCGGCCGCTCAATGTAACGCAGCAGTGCATTCCATGAAAGCTGAGGTGCGCTTAGAAAGTACGCTGGATCA
>JAHFKT010000013.1 GCA_023245235.1 Candidatus Yanofskyibacteriota bacterium | reverse complement strand
TCTCCCGAAGCAGAAAGTAACGCACTACATCGGGTGTATATTTTTCGGCGATAACGGCCGGATCAATGACATTACCGATGGACTTAGACATCTTTTCGCCGTCAACGGTGATAAAACCATGGACATAAATGGCCTTAGGCAGATCGATACCGGCCGAGAGCAGGATCGCCGGCCAGATCATGGCGTGAAAGCGCAGAATATCTTTGCCGATAAGGTGTACGTCCGCCGGCCAGAATGTCTTGAACTCTTCGGAATCATGATCCCAGCCTAATGCCGAAATGTAGTTACTCAGTGCATCCACCCAGACATACATCGTCTGGCTCGGATCATCGGGCACCGGTATGCCCCATGACAAGCTCCTGGCCGGTCGCGAAACGCTGACATCCTCGGCATCATCCAACAGGTTCAGGATCTCGTTCTTCTTGGAAACCGGCAATATTTTGAGCTCGTCCTTCTCGATCTTTCTCTTTATCTCCTGCCTATATTTCGAAACCTTGAAAAACCAGTTCTGTTCTCTGACCAGTTCCGGCGCTGTTTTGTGAATGGGGCAAACTCCGTCGACAAGTTCGCTCTTTTTAATGAATGCTTCGTGGCCGACACAATAGAATCCTTCGTAATCTTTCTTATAGAGGTCGCCGTTCTCCTGGAGGATACGCCACAGTTTGAGAGGTGTCGGCCAGTGGCGAGAGCGGTCAGTCGTGCGGATGAAGTCATCGTTGGCCACATTGAGCATGGCCGGCAATGCTTCAAACTTCAGGGCGATCTCATCAACAAAAACCTGGGGTTCTCTGTGATGCGCCTGAGCGGCACGGGCGATCTTGATGCCATGCTCGTCGGTCCCGGTCAGAAACCAGGTCCGCTCCCCTTTCAGCCCATGGTACCGGTTGAGCACGTCGGCCTGGATAAGCTCCAACGCATAACCGATATGGGGCTCGGCATTGGTATATGCGATAGAGGTTGTGATATAGAATTTATTCTTCTTCATTGTTGTCATTCTGACCGATATCCTGTTTTATCCTGCGTTGCGGGCCGATGACGACCACGAACTCTCCAAGCAGATTTTTATCGTGAAGCTGGGATAGAATTTCCCCGGCAGTGCCGCGGTATATTGTCTCGAACTGTTTGGTCAGTTCCCGGCATACGACTAACCGGCGGCCCAATGGCGCCAGGCTTTCGAGCGTCTTTTGGATCCGGAACTTTGATTCATACAATACCACGGTATGGGCTACTGCTCCAATGTTCCTGAAAAATGTCTGGCGGCCCTTTTTGTGCGGTGGAAATCCTAAGTACGTGAACGTATCGGTCGGGAATCCGCTGATGCTCAATGCCGCGACCGCGGCATTGGCGCCCGGGATAGGCACGACCACCAGCTCCGGAATTTCTTTCAGGGCTTCCTGGATCAAAAAGTTGCCCGGGTCATTGATGCCAGGCGTCCCGGCATCTGATACCAGCGCGACATCTTTATTCTGTTTTAAAAATCCGACGATACGCTCAATGACCGAATGCCCGGAATGCTGATGATAGCTGATGAGCTCCTTTCGGATATTGTAATGTTCGAGCAGTTTGGCCGTGACCCTGGTATCTTCTGCCGCGATGAGATCTACGCTGTTCAAGACCGTAATGGCCCGCAAAGTCATATCGGCCAAGTTCCCGATGGGGGTAGCCACGATATAGAGTTTCATGATCAGGAACTGGAGCGGCGCGATTCCTTCTGCCGCGCGAGGTCGTCGACCATTTCGACGATGATGGTGGCCATCGGGACCGCCAATATCATGCCGGGAATACCCGCCAGTTGATTGCCGATAAGCAGTGAGATGATGACCACGATCGGATTCAAATTGAGCGTCCGGCCCAAAATAAGCGGCACCAGGACATGATTTTCAAGCTGTTGAACGACGACGTAGAATACGAGGACCCACAGCCCGAGCGTCGGTGATTGCAGAAACGCCAGCGCTACGGCCGGAATGGCACCCAATACCGGCCCGACCATCGGCACCAGCTCAAGGAGCATCATCATGATCGCAAGAATGAGGGCGAACTTGATCTTCAGTAATGAAAGTCCGACATACACGACAAGTCCGACGATAAGGCCCAGCAGCAGCTGGCTCTGGAGCCACTTGCCCACTTTGATCTCGGCCCGTTTCCATAATCCGATAGCATAGCCTTCGTATTTTTCGGGCACTACCGAACCGAGGAATGATTCAATGCCCTTCTTGGTGACCGCGAGATAAAAGGAAATGACCAGGATGGCCATGAATGAGAATATGCCACAGAAAATACTGACAACCAGCCCGACCACCGATTGCGACGCTTGCTGGAGATAAGTCGAGATGCCGTCCAACAGATTCTGGATCTCGCTGAGGAAGTCAAAGTATCCGGGAGAACCTTTCTGGACCGTTTCTAATGATGAAGAGACGGATTGGACGACTTTCGGTAGTGCGCCGACCAGCCGGTTGATATCATCTGTAACGTACGGGATCACGAGCGATAACAAGAATACGCCCAGCCCGAGAACGATCAAATAGAGAAGGAGGACGCCTATAACGCGCGGAAAATGCTTTTCATCGAGCCAGTTGGCGAACGGCGAAATAGCAGAAGCGATAACGATAGCAAAGAGAAAGATGATCAGGACGTCTTTTACAATGTAGAGGAAAACAAAGAGCAGGACCAGCAAGATGGCCCGGAGAATGCTTGCCGCGGAAATATCTACGTATGTTCGTTCTGCTGCCATATTATATCTTCAGTAACTTCTTGAACGGCTCCGGGTCTTTGAATGGACCGACCACCGCCATGTTGAGCTTCGAGGAATCGAATACCTCCGAGGCCACCTTGAGAATATCGGTAAGCGTTACCTTCTTGATTTTATCGAGCTCCTGGGCCGGTGTCAAAACCTCATCCTTGAATAAAACGCTCTCGGCGCAGGTCTCGGCGATAAAATCGGAATGCTCCAGGGCCAACGCGGTCCGGCCGATTGCTTTGTCTTTTGCCTGCTGAAGTTCCTGCGGAGTCACGCCGTCACGTTTGATTATTCGGACCTGCTCCATGATAACCTCAAGTGCCTCCATGGCCCGCTCATTGTTAACTCCGGCATCGATCTCGATGAATCCGGTATCAGTATAGTTTTGCTGGCCCGCCGATACGTAGTATGCCAGGCCGCGCTTTTCACGGACCTCATCGAACAGCCGGGAGCTCATTCCTCCGCCCAGGATGCTGGCCAGAACGCTCAAAGGATACCGGCGTTCGTCGTTCATATGGTAGGCCCTGAATCCCAGGATGAAATGGGTTTGGTCGGTTTTTTTATGAAATATATCGAGCTGGGGATCGGTCTGCTGTTCAATGACCGCCGGCTTGGTGAATTTTTTGCCCGCACGGATATGCTCGAAATAGGCGCTCACCTTCTGTTTGATGACGGCAGGGTCAATACTGCCGGCGACGGCGACTACCGTGTTCTCGGCAATGTAATGAGTGTCGAAATAGTTCACGAACTGGTCGCGCTTCAAACCGAGGATGGTCTCTTTCTCTCCGGCAATTGACCAGCCGGCCGGCTGGTCGCCGTAGAGCAATCGCTCAAAATTATTCCCGACCATGCGCGGCGGATCGTCATTGATCATGTTGATCTCTTCGACAACTACATGGCGCTCGGTCTGAATCGCGGATTCGTCGAACTTCGAGTTCAGATAGATATCGAAGATGACGTCCATGACGGTATCGGTCTTGTCGGCGCTCGCTTTGGCGTAATAACCGGTAAACTCTTTGCTGGTGAAAGCATTGAACTGGGCGCCGATGGATTCAAGTTCGCGCGAGATATCCAAATATCCCGGCCGCTTCACGGTTCCTTTGAACATCATGTGCTCAAGAAAGTGGGAGATGCCGTTGATATCCTTGGTTTCGTACTTGGAGCCGGTTCCGACCAGGACCATCACGGTCACGGTCTTTGTTCCCTCCATGGGCACGGTCACCAGGCGTAAGCCGGATTCGAGAGTATGAAATTGGTAGTCGAAATTATTTTCCATATATACGGCGTGTCGTTGTATGTGTCGGCGGGTGGATTAGGTCACCAGTCTCGCTCGCTTCCGCTCACGATCTGTCGCCCCGCCTCGCGGCCGCACTCGCCCATTGCTCGTGCGACATCGCTCCGGCTTTCAAATCCACCGGCAAGCCAAGCAGTTGGCTTGCTCCCGACAGTGTGTCGGCGGGTGGATTTGAACCACCGACCTTGGCGTTATGAATGCCATGCTCTAACCCCTGAGCTACGCCGACATTAGCTACCCGGCAATTTTAGCTTATTTTCTTGATTATTTCAATGGTAGTGGTATAATTGTGGAACTTAATATCGCGGGGTAGCGCAGTGGTAGCGTGCCGGGCTCATAACCCGGAGGTCGTGGGTTCGAATCCCACCCCCGCAACATCCTTAAATCAAATGTCCCCTCACGGGGACATTTGATTCGTAAAGAAAAGACCCGCGACTTGCGGGTTTATCGAACACTCGTCAAAAGCTCTTCGTATGTGCTCTGCCGATCCCTATCAATGGTCGGCGGAGCGAACGGCAGGGCTTCTTCATATGTTTCTGCCAGTATGCCGAGCCCGGTAACGTAGCCGGCATCAAAGACCTCTACGACCTCCCGGGCGACATTCTGAGCCAGAGGCTCGCGCCGGGTCCGGTACATGCTTGAGAATCTTCTCGCCCATGTATCCCGGTCAACATCCGAGAAAGTCCGCTTCAACTTTGGAAAATCGGTTCTGCCCTTGTTGTTGACTATCAGGGGCGCGAAAAAATAACAAAACGGCATTGACGGTTTCCATGTGGCCTCGACCACATTTTTATGCCGGACGATCTTCACCGGCGGAGAAAGGTACACCAACCGCATACTGTTTTCGCCGCCCTGCACGAATGCGAGCCTGATGCCGTTCAGCTCGTCGGCACGTTTAGGGTGCATCAGATTTCTGCTGTGACACCCGGTCAGGCCGAAACTTCCAAATTCCCAGAACGGGTCCCGACGGGTCTCATGTGGGTCATGAAGCCGGGGTCTGCGCAGATGCACGACAATGACTGTTGTTTCAGGCACTATTTTTTAAGCTGCTCGTCTTACTGTATAAAAGAAATCGCGGCCCAAGTCCAGACCGGCCAGTTTACAAAATGCCATTTTAGTGGTATTTTATGTTGGCATTCTTTGACAGTATGAGTGACGCAATTACCGATCTGGGCCGGGACCAGGAACGAAACGAGCTTCTCGGCGCCTACCGCAAAGCATTGGATGAATTCATTCTGCATCGGACGTCGGCAAACCGGCAAGCGGTCGTCGAAGCGGCCCGGGCGGTAGACGAGATCCGGCGGGGATTCTGCACCGGCCGGACCAATTTGAGCAACGCCATCGAAGAGCGGCTGGACCGGTTGGCCGAGCATGCATCGGTACATGGCCAGCTGGTCCGGGTCATCGCGATCTCCAAACAAAGCATCCAGGTGATGCTTCCCGGCTGGAATCCTCAATTGAGCTTTTCCGTTTCCAAGTCGGTCCTCCCCTCTCCGGTTCTGGCAGCGCTCCCGAAAACTGAAGGTCCGACCCTGTTCCATATCGTCGCCATGGCGAATATCGGCGCGGAGCATTTCAATGAACTCGCGCTGCACGACTTCAGGCCGGCTCCGCCGGTCGCGGAAAGCAAGATTAAGTAGCGGCCTCCAAAGGAGGCCGCTTTTCTGTTCAGCCGGTGACAAAAACCGATTCTTGTGGTATTTTATAGGCGTTCTTTTTCAATATATGGACAATGGGTATCGTTACCTGGTCTTGGGCACGGGCGTCGGTAAGGCCATCGCCTACCTGCTTGCGACATTCGAAGACACCTGTTGCGTGACCATTACTGACGAACGGTTCGGCCGGGCGCTTGAAGTTTCCGACCAATTGCAAAAGCTCGTGAACAAGGCGTTCATTCCGTTCGAGTTCAATGTCGAGCGCGACATGTCGTTCCTCATTGAGAGCCACGACGTGGTCATCAGCGCTCTGCCCGCAAGATTCAATGACCGATTGGCTGCGCTGGCGCTGGGCGCCGGCGTTCATTTCTGCGACCTTGGCGGAGTACTGGACGTAACCGACCGGATCCTGAAAATACCGGTGCCGAAAGGAAAAGAGTCGGTCTCGATCATTACCGACTGCGGACTGATGCCGGGATTGGGCATGATGCTGAGTCAGGGTTTAATCGACCACCTGGACCGGACGGAGTCGGTCGAGATATTGGTCGGCGGGATTCCCCAACGACCCCGGCCTCCGGTTTTTTACCAGAGAGTATTTTCGTTGGAGGGGCTCAAGCATCTGTGCTACGATCCTGCGCCGGTCCTGGCCAACTACGAAGTCTCGACCGTAGAGCGATTTTCCGACCACGAGACCATGACTGTCTCGGAACTGGCAGGATACGCTAACGAGACCGGACAAATAGAAGTATTTGTAACGCCGGGCGCGGCCAGAACTCCCTGGACGTTCCAGAAGCAGGGCCTGAAAAGTTTCCGGGAACGGACAGTCCGGCATCCGGGATTCGTGGATTTTGTGAGAAATATCCCTCCCGAAAAATTCGAGGAGGCCATCGGTCCCCACATCAACATCCCCGTCAACGCTGAAAACCCCGACCTGGTATGGATGCGGGTTCTGGCAAACGGAATCAGAAGCGGCGTAGCAACGCAGGTGTCCTATACCCTATTGGACCGGTTCGATGAACGGACCGGCTTCACGGCGATGGAACGCACGACCGGCTTCACGACCGCTGTCATTGCCCGCATGATGGTGAAGGGCGAGACCCGGCCCGGCATCAACACATCGGAATGTGCGCTGACAGCAGAACAGTTCGGACTATTTCTGTCAGATACACGGATGATATTCCCGGACCTGAGGTTTAATTCTCGGGTCATTGGTTAGCGACCCTCTGTGGGTCGCTTTTTGTTTAAAAAAGAAGCGGGAGGATTCTCCCTCGACTCTCGACCATGCCGTCGCATGGTCTCGGTCTGGGCAGGCCTCGCGGTGTCTGTCTGCTGACAGCCACATCGCTCCGGCATTCGAATCCTCCACCGTTAATGAATAAGCCTGCGCTAAAGGCAGGCTTATTCATTAATACGGAAGCGGGAGGATTCGAACCTCCGATAGGGTTGCCCCTATGCCTGATTTCGAATCAGGTGCTTTCAACCACTCAGCCACGCTTCCCTGCTGTGCTTACCCTTGTTCAATTCCTCTCGAGAGGCGGCGAAGCCAACTGCTTGGCTTCGCCACGGAATTTTAGCGAGAACTATTTTCGCAGCGGCCCCGAGCTGGAAGCGAGGGGTAAAATTCCGACGAACCATCTTTCGCGAAGCGGAAGCGGGTTCGATTCGCCCGAAGGGCTTATATAAATCAAAATAGCCCTTGAGGTTATTTTGATTTATATATTGTGCTCTCGAGAGGAATCGAACCTCTATTACAAGCTCCGCAAGCTTGTGTCCTATCCGTTGAACGACGAGAGCATAGGGACCCTTAGGTCCTAGATATTCAGTTTTCTGGCGATCTGATCAATAATCGATTCTTCGTATTCTTTCTCGGGCACCAATGTTACCATAGCCCTCCTGACCTCTAAAGGATTGATGTTCTCGAGCGGGATCCTGATCCTCTGAGTATACTTCTTCTTCAATTCCAGACTAAGCTCCTTTACGACCGCCGGCTCATAGCTGATCCAGAAAGACTTTATCTCGCTGTAAAAATATCTCCTATCCTGGACCGTGACACCCGAGGTATCGATACGGACCTGCTGATACACCGGATCCTTGAACGAACTGATCACGAACAGGATACCGGCCAGGACCAAGACGGCTGCAAACATGAGATCCCGGTTCATGAAAAGGACTGCACCGGCACTTACGGTCAAAAGAACAGCCAATAAAACTGCGGTCTTCTTTGATGGAACACGCGACAGGCTTGTCACCCAAGCGATACCGTCGTCGGCACTTTCCCGGCTTTCGGCTTCTTCGGTACTGACAGCGGGGCGCTGTTCAACCACACGCTCAGGTGCGGGTGCAGGCTCCGGCCCGAGTTCGGGCTCAGGTTCGAGTTTCGGCTCCGGTTCCGGTCTTTTTCGCAGATCAATAGTATGGGGCATGGGATAATGATACTCCGGGCAGTACCGGCGGTGAGGGTGAGATTCGAACTCACGATACGGTTTCCCGTATGACGGTTTTCAAGACCGTTGCCTTAAACCACTCGGCCACCTCACCAGAGATTAAAACCTCGGAAATAGTAACACAAAAACGCTATCTTTTCCAGTATTTTCGGGCTGGGCGCTCTCTACAACTTTTCCCGGCACAATGGTACAATAATGGGCGTTATGGTCGACCTCACGCTCCCGATAGAAAAACTGAAGAACGTCGGGGCAAAAAATCTGCCCCGGCTCAACAAACTCGGCATCAAGACCGTCAGGGATCTCCTGTGGCATTTCCCCGCAAAGTACGATGACTACAGCAGGATCGTCGCAATTGGAGACCTCGAGCCCGATCAAAGGGCCAATATTCAGGGGGAGGTCGTAAAGATAAACGTCCGCCGGATATTCCCCCGCCGCCTGACGATCATTGATGCCATCATTCAGGATGATTCAGGGGGCATCAAGGCGGTGTGGTTCAATCAGCCCTACATCGCCAACGCCCTGCCAGAGGGCACCCGGGTCAGTCTCGCGGGGACGGTGAAGCTGGACAAGCATGGCCTCTATTTATCGAGTCCCACGTACGAGAAGATCCACGGAGACGAGAACTACTATTCATATAACCTGACCCACACTCAGGGTCTTGTGCCGGTGTATCCCGAAACAGAAGGCATCACATCAAAATATCTGCGATTTCTGATAAAACCCCTGCTTGAAGAGGTGGCGGTCCCCGATCCTCTGCCTGAAGATGTCAGGAACCGGAACGGATTCCTTGAACTGCGGGATGCCCTTCATAAGGTCCACTACCCATCCATCCTTGAGGAATCGGACCGGGCAAAAGAACGTTTAGCCTTTGACGACCTGCTCCTATTCCAGATAAAAGCCCTCCTGGAACGGCGTAAGATCAATCAGCTAAAGTCTTTGCCGGTCCGCTTCGATAAGGAGCTCATCACTGACTTTATCGCCAAGCTTCCGTTCGAGCTGACGAAAGATCAGAAGGTCGCGGCCTGGGAAATACTTAAAGACCTTGAAAAATCGTACCCGATGAACCGTCTTCTTGAGGGAGACGTCGGCAGCGGTAAAACGGTGGTAGCCCTGATCGCAGCGGTTCAGGCCGCCCAGGCCGGTTATCAGACGGTATTCATGGCTCCGACCGAAGTACTGGCCCATCAGCACTTCCAGACCATTCAAAATCTTGCCCGCCATACCGGGATTCAAGTCGGACTTTTGACCGCCGGTACTGCCCGCTCAACAACCGGCGAGACTAAAAAAACTGACTTGAAAAAACAGATAGCGAGCGGCCGCGTTAAGATCGTAATCGGTACCCATGCGTTGATCCAGAAAGGTGTTTCATTTGATGAACTGGCTCTCGTCGTCATTGACGAACAGCACCGGTTCGGCGTCCGCCAGCGCGCAGCTCTGGTCAAAGATGCATCAAAACCTTCAGTGCCCCACCTGCTGTCGATGACCGCGACTCCTATCCCCCGGACCCTGGCCCTGACGATATACGGCGACCTCGATATCTCTCTCATCAAAGAAAAACCGAAGAACAGACAGAAGATCATAACCAAGATCGTTCCGCCTTCGGGAAGGCAGGAGTCTCACCAGTTCATCCGCTCTCAGGTCAAAGAGGGCCGGCAGGTATTCGTCATCTGTCCCCGTATCGAACTGGCGGATCCCGACAAAGAAGTGCGCTCAGCCGGACCGCAGCGTAAGCTGAATGTCCTGTGGGCGGACATGAAGGCAGTCCAGGAAGAATACAAAAAACTATCAGAATTGGTCTTTCCTGACCTCAAGGTCGCTATGCTCCACGGAAAGATGAAGCCGAAGGAAAAAACTCAGATCATGGACCGGTTCAAGGAAGGATTCATCGACATCCTGGTCTCGACCTCGGTGGTTGAAGTAGGCGTCGATGTGCCGAACGCAACGATCATGATGATAGAGAACGCCGACCGGTTCGGGTTGGCCCAGCTGCATCAGTTCCGGGGACGGATCGGGCGCGGGGAACATCAGTCGACATGCCTGTTATTTACATCGACTGCGGAAAAAAGCATCAATCAGCGCCTGAAAGCGCTCACCGACACGGATGACGGTTTTATTCTGGCCGAAAAAGATATGGCCATACGCGGACCGGGAGAGTTCTTCGGCAGCCAGCAGTCCGGCCTCCCTGATCTTGCCATGGCGGCTCTGGCCAACGTCGAACTCATCAAAAAAGCCCGGGCTGAAGCCCGGACCATGCTGAAACAAGACCCCAATCTTGTTCAATATCCGCTTATCAAGCAGCAGCTCCTGCGCTTCCAGTCTTTGGTGCATTTTGAATAGCCTCTCGTCCCCTTACATTTTTGTAATAAAAAAACGGCCGCTGAAAGCGGCCGTTCGGGTGCATAAGACGACTTTATGAAGCTACGGCCTGCGGAACAGGCTTAAGCGCCAGGCGGATCTGTTCCAGGCACTCTTCATCGGACAGGAGCCGGAATGCTGATTCTCTGATATTTGAGGGCCGGAACGGATACTTCAAACCATGACATTGCGGACAACCGCAATAATGCGGAACGTACACGAACCCAACCGTTTGTTCATGACGCACCAGATTTATCTCCCGCACATCATCGAGCGAACCGCGGGTTCCCTCTTCGCCGGGTCGATAGTGAACGTAGATATTTACGGCCCATCCGCGGCCATCGAAGAAGACGCATCCAATCGGCGGATCTTCGCGCTCCCCGATATGATCAGGTTTGAAGCTGATCTTTCTGACATCGTCGATCCGCAGATCGACTGCTTCAAGAAACTTGGGAAGAACTGGCAGAACCCTGCTGACGAAATACGGCAGTTCCACTGTTACCGGCTGGCTCATATTTTCTTGGGTATAAAGTACCGCCCGAATCCTAAATCGGCATCAATGATAAGTCAATACAAGCGAAGCGATTATGGACGGCGGGCTTTGGGGGTTACCCAGAAACCCATGTATTTGCCGAGCATCAGGCGGGTCTGGGCATCGAGCGCGGGTATGGCGCCGAAAATTATGAAGTTCACGGGAAAGATCACCCACTGGAGCGCCATCCAAAGCCATTTCAATTTGCCGTATTGGGGCGGTCGGGGCGGCAGCAACGTGATGCTCAGGATGGCGGAGGTGACCAGCCCAAGCATGGCCAGGTCCATCGTGTAGGTGGTAATGCGGGGCAGATGGAACGAAAGGATGGTAGCCGTAAATCGTGATCCCCCGACCAGAATAGGCATCCAGCCGAGAAGGAAAATAATGAGTGCATTGGTCGAGCTCGAATGGGTCTTTTCGATCATATTGAACCCAAGATGCCACTTCTTCTCGGATGGTATTTTCTTGTTCTTAATAAAGCCGAACAGAAGATAGGGATTATTCTCTACGCCCCATAGCCAGCGGCGGATCTGCTTATACTGATTCCTGACCGTCTGCCAGAAGGTATGCGCCACGTTGGCATCCATATAAACCGGGTAATGAAGCGGGATGGTTTCCCAGTCGCCGTCATAGCGCAGAAAGCACTGCCAGAAGATACGGGAATCCTCGCTCACGATGTTGCGCTGCCAGAAATCAATATCGACGAGCGCCTGGAAACCGATGGACTGCGATGAGAATGTGACCAGTTGTTCACGCCGAGCCTGCTGGATCATCTGCCAGAATGTGGTCGAAAATGCGAACACACGGGCAAATGCGGGCGCTTCCCAGATATTGTTCGTAAATATCGGGATGGGTTGATATGAAGCCCGGAGCGGATTCGCGGCGGTCATAAAATGCCAGGTCAGACATCCGAAGAAGTCAGGCGGCACGACCGTATCAATGTCAAAAACGGAAACGACGATCCGTTCATGTGGAATATGGAGCGGGTCGATGATCTGCTCTTTGACCGCCCGGCCGGCCCAGGCTTCGTTCGAGCCTTTTCCGATGATCTCGCCGGTAAGATCGCCGGGGTGGGTTGTGGTCAGAAACTTAAAGAACGAGGAATCGAACTCTGTATGAGCCTGCCGGGCAAGATCATGGGCATGTGCGCCGGTCCTGCCTTCGGTTGCCAGAACAACAATAAGACGGTCAAGCGGATACCGGGACTTTGCGATGGCGTGGAGGCTCTCTTTTACTATCACATAGGGCTCGGTCGCGACCGGCAGGATCACCAGATGGTAAAGGTCGTGCCAACCTATGCCGGGCAAAGCCGGATTCCCGGAAAGCGACTCCAGACGAGCATGCCAATCTGTCTTGAGGTTGGCCCTCATTTTGTTAAAAGAGAACCTCGTCAGCAACGACAGATATACGGTTTTAACCAGCCAGTAGATATCGAATACGATTATAAAAAAAGCGGCGAATGCCGGGGCAAGGAAAGAAATAGCAACGATGAACAGCAGTGTTCCCCACGATAAAATACCCGGCGTTAATTCCAGGAACCGATAGAGGCGGCGATCGGACCGGGCGGTAAGATCTTGGGAGTTTCCGACATGGATATACTCAAGCATAATTGCCGATATTAAACCACGAAAACGTAAATGCGGCAACCGGATTATATCCCGAGCGCGGCGGCAAAGAGCGTATCCGTAGGATCCGCCAGACCTCCCTTGATCGAGAGCTCTGAGCGCAAAATTCTGCCATAGATATCCTTAAGTTCCCGGGGGCTGAATCGTGATGCCACGGAACTCACCTTTCTGACCACGAACGGATGAAGACCGGACTTTTTAGCGATTGCCGAGGAGTTCAGTTCACGGGACAGAAGGTCTTTCACGATAAGCATGTTCCTGAACTGATACGCGATCATAGTGAGTACATAATAAGGATCCGCGCCCTGGGCCAACTCTCTGGAGAGCAGACTGAATGCTTGTGCGGTATCGCGGGAGCCGAGAGCGTCAATGAACCCGAAGATATTCGGCTCGATATCGGCCGTCACCAACAACCGGACCGCCGCTTCCGTGATCGGACCACGACAGTAATTGGCGACCTTCTCAAGATTCATCATCATTTGCCAGGTATCTTTGCCTCCCAGGGCCAGGAAGCATCTCAAGCCCGGTTGAGTGAACGGCGCCTGTCGCAATGCCGCTTCTTTCTTAAGCCAGGCTGTTCTCTGGGGGCCGTCGAGGGGCTCGAATTCCCGGACCAGGTTATTTTTATCGGCCAAAAGGTTAAAGAGCTCTTTCGGCTTGGCTTCATTTCTGGTCCCCGAATGGGTGGCCAGGATCACGCACTCCTTATCCCCTGCTATACCCCGACCGTCGAGGAGCGCGCGGAACATTTCTGCCGACCGGCTGAATATATTGTTCAGTACCATTAACTTTACCTCACCGAAGAATGACCGGCTCTTCAGCCCGTCCTCCAAAATACCCGGTGCATCAGGATCCGAACCGTCTATCACGCAAAAATTCAAGCCGCTGGAATGCTTAGCCCGGTATTTCTGGATAATAGCTTCCCGGCTCTGGTTGAGGCGGTACCGGTCGGTACCATAGAGGAAAATGATCATATGTTACTGCTTCCAGGTCGGATTTACCTCGACCCAGATCTGGCCGGGGGTGAACTGTATTTCTTTACCGGCACTGTCGTAAAAATACAGCTTAGCATCGAGTTTCAACGGGTCCTTCTTCCATGTCCCCTGCACTCCGATGCCATCCTGATAAATCTCTGCACTCCCCTGTCCGGTCGTACTCACTACGATGTACTGGTCACCCTTCGTTAAGATGTGGTCCGTGGTATTCATGACCGCGATCACGCTTGCACTGACCTGCCGGTTGGTATTCTTGTCGATCTCGGCTGTACCGCCCCGATTACGCAGATAGACGTTATTCAGCGGATCATATGTCCACGTAACATTATTCGGCGACGGATAGTCCACGCTAATGGTATCGGCGATATTGGAGAGATTTCTTATCGGATGATCGGTCGTATGCGGATATCCGGCAAATACATCGGTCAGCCCATAGTTGAATTTTTTAGCCTGTTCGGTCAACAGATCAAGATTTGAAAACCCGTTATGGGGAGGTGCGATATTCGGCTTGCGATAGAACACCGTGCCATCGAATTGAAGCCCGTTGATATTATCCATGACATGGCTGTCCAGCTCAGCAAGTGCGCCGTGTTCACCGCCCCAGTGAGCATAAATGGCTTCGAACCCGTCAGCAAGCGGAATGAAGTCCTGCCGTGCGGAGCGGATCGCACCGATCTCTTTCGGGTCTTGGCACTGGTAGACCGCCATGAAACGCGTAATACCGTCAGGCGTGACCGGCATCTCGACCACGATATCGGCCTGACCGATACCTGCCAGCGGGCGCCCTTCCGGATCAGACTCGAGCATGACCGCTATCGGCCTTCGGCCGGCATTATCGCAGTTCAGACCGGCGATCGAACTGGCCTTTTTTTGATCTCCATTACCATTAGAACTGTTGGTAACGCCGATACTGATACCGTGGCTCCACGTAACGAGAAAAAAAACGGTGATGACAAATGCGCCGAAAATCGCGACTCCGATGATAATATCTTTTCTTCTCATGGCTTTATTTTAACATTTGGTGGACGGGACAAAAATGGGCGGACCGGCCTCCAACCTTCAGGCGCTCGATGATACCCCCATCCCGTTTAGCGCATTTCTGCCCGGTACGGTGGTATGCCCGCTGAACCTCCTGAAAACTGCCCAACTTTCCGGTAGGCCGACGATAGTCGTCCATGCTTGATCCATGACGCTTGATGGCCGCCTCAAGAACTTCTTTCGTAACTTTATAGAGATCCCTGATGTCGATATCACTTAAATTTTCCACCCGCGAGAGAGGGTGAAGACCTGTTCTCCATAAGATCTCATCACTGTAGATGTTGCCGATACCGACGATAAATGCGGGGTCCATCAGTACTTGTTTGAGCTTGCCTTTTTTCTTCCGGAACAGCGCGGCAAACTCTTTCAGCGATAACTCGAGCGGTTCGGGACCGAGCTCACGGATCTCTTTCAATTCCCCGACCTTATCATCATCGGCCAAGATCACTTTGCCGAAGCGGCGCTGGTCGGCCAAGGATAGTTGGTAGCCATTGCTCAGGCTGAAGACCACCCGGATAAAACGGTTCTCGGGGTCATCACGCAGGGGCCCAGCAACGGTACTTACCCATTTCCCTTCAATAAGCTTCCATTTTCCGTATAAGAGATGGCCGGATATCTTCTGATGGATCATGAGGGTCTTTTTACCTTCGATATCGATGACGATATACTTGGCCCGCCGCCGCACGGTCAATATTTTTCTGCTTTTTATCTCTTTCCGCAGATGCTCCAGGCCGCCAGCTTGACGGACGGTCTTGGGCCAGTCGGCCCAGGCGTCTCTAAAACGCAACCCGACCAGTTTCGGTCGCAGCTCACGGACGATAGTTTCGACTTCGGGCAGTTCGGGCATAATAACCTCGGAGGGGCTTCGGGCTAAAAGTGCGGCCCTCGCCGCCCTTCCGACCTCGCTCGCGACGTCCCGATTTGTCGGGACTGCTCGCTCCTGCCTCCCCGTTTAGCATCAGTCCAGCAGTTGCATTTCGGCCCAATTGTCTCCGGCCTTAGCGTCGACAACGATCGGAATATCGAACTGATGGACATTCTCCATGATCTTTTTTATCTCGGTACTGATAGCCGGCACGATATCGGTTTTTATCTCGAAAAGCAACTCGTCATGGACCTGCAGAAGCATCCGGGCATCATTCCTGTATTTTTTATCCAGAAGTTCCTGGACCTCGATCATGGCCAGCTTCAGAAGGTCGGCCTCCGTGCCCTGAATAGGCATATTGATGGCCATGCGCTCGGCCTGGCTCACTATCTGGGGCATGCCCGAGTTGATATCCGATAACTGCCGGCGGCGGCCGAATATCGTTGAAACATAGCCTTCTTTGTGGGCCCGATCTTTTGTTTCCTCCATGTATCTGGCGATGCCGGAGAATTCGTTCATATAGTTATCAATGAATGCCCGGGCTTCATTGCGTCCGACCCCGGCCGCCCGTTGAAAACCTAAAATTCCCATCCCATACAACAGGCCGAAATTAAGGACTTTGGCCTGACGGCGCATGTTGGCGGTGACCTTATCCGGAGCAACCTTGAATATGCCGGCGGCCGTGCGCGTATGGATATCCTCTCCCCTTCTGAACGCTTCGCTCATCGCCTTATCCCCTGAAATATGGGCGGCGATCCGAAGTTCAAGCTGGGAATAATCGAATGAAACAAGGCGGTAGCCGCGGTCGGCAATGAATGCTTTTCTGAATTCCTGGCCCAGCTCGGTCTTGATGGGAATATTCTGTAAGTTGGGATCCTGGCTCGATAATCGGCCAGTCGTAGTGCCGGTCTGATTGTAGGTGGTATGGAGCCGGCCGTCTTTTGGGTCGATAAGTGCGGGAAACGGTTCGATATAGGTGGTCTTGAGCTTCTGGAGTTCCCGGTACTTCAAAATGAGGGCCACGATCGGGTGTTCTTCGATCAGTTTCTCAAGCTCTCCGGCGGCCGTCGAAAGAGCGCCCTTGCCGGTCTTTTTGACCTTGCCCTTCAGGCCAAGCGTATCGAACAGCACCGCCGAAAGCTGCTGGGGGGAGTTGATGTTAAATTCGGAACCGGCCATTTCCGTTATCTTCTTTCCGAGTGCGGTCAGTTCTTTCACTATCGTCACCGAAAGATCCTTGAGGGCCCGGGTATCGATCTTTATTCCTGCTTGTTCCATGCGGGCCAAGATCGGGCTTAGGGGTAGTTCAATGGTGCGCAGGACATCGGTCAGATCAAGCTGCTTCAATTTCGATCCGTACCGCTCCTTGAGCATCGAGATATATGTGGTCCGCTTCAGCGGCTCCGGCTCCATATCATACTCGAACTCGGCAAAGAACAGCCTCTCAAGCATATATTCCCTGATATCGGAATTAATAAGATACGCCGCAAGTTTGGTATCAAATGAGCAGCCGGCGATCCCGATACCATGTTCGAATCCCCAACGCGCCAGTGCTTTTATATCATGGCCGACTTTACGAATGGCCGGGTCTTCGAGGATCTTTTTGAACCGGTCCGCTATATCTTTATCTTTGAGGGCCGTGTCGGGAAACCCGAAAGATTCTTTGCCGCCATACCCGACTACGATCAGCCCCTGCTGAATATCGACGATAAGCTCATCTTGTCTTTCGGCTACGGCCAGAGCCTTTTCTGTCTCGGCATCAGAACCGAGCATTGAGGCCGGAATAGTGTTTTCCGCAGGTTCAAAGAGACTTAATGGCCTTAGAACCTCGGGAGCCGGTGTGCCATCAATCTCGTTCAATCGTTTGACCAGGCTGTATAGGGCCAGATCCTTTAACAGTTTCTCCAATTCGGGACGATTATAGTGCTTCCGCCATTCAGTCTTATCTAGCTCAAACTCGAAATCAACATCCCGGATGATGGTGGCCAGACGCTTTGAGAAAAAAGCTTGGTCTTTATTCATGGTAAGCCGCTCGACAAGCTTGGGCGTCAGAACCTTGGATTTTTTTGCAGGTTTTTCCAGGGCTTTATAGAGGCCGTCGAGATCGCCGAACTGTTTTATCAGAACAGATGCCGTCTTATCCCCTATCCCCGGCACGCCCGGAATATTATCCGAGGGGTCGCCCTTCAGTCCTTTAAAATCGACGAGCTGTGACGGCTCAAGGTCATACCGGGCCTTCACTTCTTTTTCGTTGTAAATAAATGTATCTGTGACGCCTTTCCTCAAGGTAAACACGACTACTTTGTCTCCCTGAACAAGCTGAAGGGTGTCGAGATCGCCGGTCACAATAACAACCTGAAGGTCCTTAACCCCTTTTGTCTGTTCCGCCAATGACCCGATGAGGTCATCTGCCTCAAATCCGGCCTTTTCGAATATCGGAATACCGAATTTCGTGAGAATTTCCTTAATATATGGTATCTGCAGATAGAGTTCGTCGGGAGCTTTGATACGATGGCTTTTGTACTCGGCGAACTCCTCGTGGCGGAATGTCGGCCCGGCAAGATCAAATGTCGCGGCGACATAGTCCGGCTTCAGATCTTTTATCATTTTGATCAGTACTGATGTAAAACCAAAAACGGCGTTCGTCGGAACGCCCTGAGGTGAGTTAAGCGTCGGCGGTAAGGCGTGAAATGCCCGGTGCACCAGCGCGTTTGAATCGATAAGAACTATTTTTTTCATTCTTTCTTGTAAATATGAATGTTCCGTATATGTTCCGCGATATGGTCTATGTGGACTACCAAGCGTCCCGACGGCAAGATAGCCGCAACACGCTCGGACCATTCGATGAGAACTATGTTCCCGTGATTCTCTAAAATATCCTGAATCCCCAGTGGGTAAAGCTCCGCTCCATTGTTTAACCGGTAGCAATCCAGATGGTACAGATGATGATACCCGGGCACGGTTTCAAGGTCGTACTGCTTCATTAAAACGAACGTCGGACTTTTCACCCGGTCGCCGACTCCCAATGCCGCGGCAAAAGCCTGGGTGAATGTGGTCTTACCGGCGCCAAGTTCGCCCTCCAGGGCGATAATGATCGGCCGGCCTTCGTAGTTACGGGTTAACTCAAATGCCTGTTCTCTTGCTAATAATCGGGTGTCTTCGACGCTATGAGAAACGTAATTCATCCTCATGATGATACGCTTTTTTGCTTAATTTTTCAAACGAAAAACTGCACTCTCCCGACGCCATGTGATATGGCTGGTTGAGTGCAGTATTGAGCATCGAGTGCTCGGGAAAGAACGGAAGGGACTAAGGCTTTATGACCAGCGCCTGGCACTGGTCCGGCGTCAGGCCCCGACATGGGTCGGGCTGAGCAACCGGAGCGGGTGCAGGAGGCGGAGGTGGCGGACTGACCAAGACAACGGCTCCCCGAACGTTGACGGTGCCACGGTGTGTGACCGTGCCGTCGACGTGGACGTTCTGAACCTGGTTGGCAACGGCCGGCGGCTGATTGGACGCCACCGGCACCTGGACTGACTGGGTCGCCTTCACCGGCTCGGCGGAAGCTGACGGTTTGTTCCACCAGCTGCCGAGCAGGTACCCCAGCAGGACGAGCAGGATGGGGAATGTGATGATCGCGTAGAGGAACCCGGCCTTCAGAGCCCTCCGCCAGTCAGGGTTGATCAGCCGGTCCCGGATCGGGTAGCTCCCGGGATGCCCGCCGATGGTCATCGGCAGGTCCATGGTGATGTCGTGCGGGTCACCCGAATTGCACGGCAGGGCGTCCGTTCCGGCTGGCTGGCCAGCGGGCGGAGCGACAACCGGCTCCCGGCCTTCCTGGATGTCCAGGATCGCCAGCTGACGGCGGAGCTCCGCGATCTCCTCGTGCATCGCCCGGACGCTCGGCTGGTCGTTGAGGGTCAACGCCTGCCGCAGGGCATGGCGTGCCTCACGAAGCTCTCTCTCGATCTCTTGTCTGCTTCTCATGTCTTATCTCCTCCCCTGTGTCGGGTCAGTGATCGTCCAGCCGTCGGGCCCCGGGTCTCGGGGCATTTCGGCGGTATTGATGCCACCATTTCGCCCCGGTGCAAGCACCACGGCGACATAGTGGTCGTTGGGCGTCGGGAACCGTCTGGACTCCCCCGCCCTCAACCGTCTGACAAACGTATCTTTGGACACGTTGCCGTCGTAGATCTCCACGTAGTACTGAGTGGAGTCCGTGATGCGCCAGATGCAGTCGCACTGGTCAGCGGCACTTCCGGCCACCGGTTGCTGCTGGTAGGCCGGCTGTCGAGGTTGCGGTGGCGGGTTCACTGACACACCCTGAGCGGGCGGATAGTGAACGCCGTCGGCCGTCGCCTGATAGCCCGGAGGAAGCTCCCCCTGAGCCTGCATCTGAGCCGTAGCCGCCCGCGACATCTCGAGGGCAGCTCTCTCGTTGGCCCGGGCGGCCTTATACGAGAGCACGCTGTCAATAATGCCGACTGCGCCGGCAGCGCCCCAGGCCCAGCGGTTGGAACCGGTGATCATTCTCACCAGCCCGTAGGCGCTGAGTCCGTCGATGGCGATCCTGAACGGAGTCGCCAGTCGGGTCACCCGGCCGTTCTGCATGACTTGCGCCGCGTAGAACGAACCGTCGGGCTGGGCATAGCCGCCGTAGTACGTCCCCGGCGTCCGGCTGTAACGCCAGACCAGGTCCTGGTTGCTCCGGACGACCGCATTCAGCGGGTATCGCGGGTCAACCACGTACTGGGCCGAAACCGTGGACGGCAGTGCCGCCAACAGCAGGCCCATGAGAATCACGAACGTGAGCGGTCTCTTCATAATGGTCTCCTTGTGGACCCCCGGGCCTGAAGCACGGGAATTGGCACGAATGCCGTTTGTGAAATCCCTGGTTTTCAACGACCTTGCCACTAACTTTTTAGGTACCTATATTATATCAAATTTAACATGACTTGTAAAGAGACGGGATAATGGTCAAGAAAGTGGCCTAAATAGCGGTTTTATGAGCTAAACTAAAGAGTGTTCGGTTCCGTGCGAAACAGCATTTATTCTATGTTCTTATAATGCCTGATCTTAAAGACTCTCCTCTCGCTATCCAGCGTCACGGCAACAACATCAAGCTGCCACGGCTGGTCAACGCTAAAATGATGGTCGGAAAGATAGGTTCCGGCGATCCGGGCCATCCGATAACGCTTATTCCGGTCGACCCGAAACTCCGGTTCGAATCCCGGCAGGTCTTTTTTATTCGCCTTAACTTCTACGAAAATAATGATCCCCTCTTTACGGACAATAATATCAATCTCGCCCCAAGGTTTCCGATAGTTGCGGCCCAGGATCGTATACCCCTTAGACCCCAGGTATTCACCGGCATAATGCTCGGCGAAAGATCCGAATTCACCGTATGAAAATGTTCCCATTCGGAGGACTTTATCACCTTGCGCCGACCAATACAATGAATTGACCGGATGGGTCATTAATGCTACCCTTGGGATACGTTCTCGCCAGAGAATTTTTCCCTTCTTGGGGTTCTGGAGATGAACCTCTCAAATGCCTCGGATGATGGAAGTAGTCCAACCGGTCATAAATAAAATTCAATTAGCACTCCCCTGCAAAAACTCAAAGAGTTCTGCCCCAAAGCGCTCAAAACGCTGATTTTTCATCTCAAGAAGGTGGCCGGAACTGAACATACCCATTTTTATGGCATCCTGGCGCTTGCGTTACTGCTCATTGTTTTTAGGGGGCCTGAAAATAGCCGGTCCGGAGTTCTTGGCAATGTCGCCCGGTACTACATTGAAGAGACCTCGGCATCAGTAGATGCCCCTCCTGACCCGGCACTATTTGCGAACATCAATGATTCAGTGACGGATGGAAGTAATGGCCAGGGAGGCGGTGCTGACAGTGCTGACAATGCTGGCGATATCGGCAGCCTGACGACTGGGCAGGACAACTATGTTCAGGCCTATGATCCGGCTTCAACCGATTACCTGGATGGGTTTAGCCCCGATCAGGTAGTCCAATACACGGTTCAGCCGGGTGATACAATCGGTGCCATCGCTTCCAATTTTGGCGTTAGCGTTAACACTGTCATTTGGGCCAATAATTTAACAAATCCCAACGCCCTCAGTCTGGGTCAGGTACTAAAAATCCCACCCGTTACCGGCGTTATTCACACCGTTAAGAGCGGAGATACCGTTGCATTGATTGCTAAGAAATATAAGGCCGATGCTCAAAAAATCTTGGCCTTTAACCAGCTCCGGGATGATGAGGCGCTGGATGTGGGTAATGAGTTAATGGTACCGGACGGCGAACTGCCCGGACCAAAACCGGTGTATCTGGCTAAATCCGTTACCGTGGGCTCCCGGATCTACCTACCGACCAAAGACGGGCAATGCGTTTCATTCGTACAGGCTCATGGATTTTCAAGTATGCACGGCAATGCCAGGGATTGGGTAAAATATAAGAATACTCCGAGTCCTCAAGTGGGTGGAGTAGTCGTATTTGGTGCAGGACATAAATATGGCAGGTATGGCCATGTTGCATTGATTACTGCCGTTACGGCGAATAGTATCCAGGTCGTAGAACAAAACTTTTACGGCCGTAGAATCGTAGACCACCGCGAGGTCTCACTCTCTGACAGTGCAATCGTAGGATTCATCCGCTAGATAACTAAAAACCCGTCTATAGGTCGGGTTTTTAGTTTCGCGCGGAACAATCACTACGAAAACTCGCCTAATAGCTTGTCGTTTACGTTCAAACTTATAGCCTCGGCTATATGTTTATTCTCAATGGTCTCAGCGCCCTCCAGGTCCGCAATGGTGCGGCCTAGTTTTTTGATCTTATGATATGCCCGGAGGGATAAACCCTTAACTTCGGCCGCTCGTACTAACAGTTGTTCCGCCGATGGGACCAGCTTACAGAACTGATCAATGTTCTTGTAGCTGATCTCGGCATTCGTATAGATCCCGGTTCCATCAAACCTTTTCTCCTGAAGAGATTTGGCGGTTTTAATTCTCTCCTTTAGGTCCCGAAATGTAGCTTCTGATATTGCCTGTTTCTCGGAAGCAGCTGTTTCGCGCGGAACATTGATCTGAATATCCAGACGGTCAAGAAGTGGTCCCGAGATCCTTTTTCTGTAGCGTATCACACTGATAGGGGAGCAAAGACAAGCGGTTTGACTGCCATAATTACCACAGGGACAAGGATTCATGGCCGCTACCAGTGTAAATTTTGCGGGTAGGTTTACGGATCCTGAAGCTCTGGAAACTGTTATCCTGCCCTCCTCAAGCGGTTCCCTGAGGCTTTCCAGCACGCTTCGAGGGAATTCCGGCAGCTCGTCAAGAAATAGGACCCCTCGATGTGCAAGGCTGATCTCTCCCGGTCGGGGATTGGTCCCACCGCCGACCATTGCCGGGGCCGAAGTGGTGTGATGAGGACTTCGAAAGGGCCGCTCTGACATTACTGAACTGGTTATGGGCGTTCCTATGGAGCTATATATCCTCGTAACTCCCAGGGCCTCTCCGAAAGCCATCGGGGGCATAAGGTCTACAAGTGCCCTGGCAAGCAAAGTCTTGCCCGAGCCCGGAGGACCGCTCATCAGGACATTGTGCCCGCCAGCCGCGGCTATCATGAGGGCGCGCTTCGCTGACTCCTGGCCCTTAATAAGACGGAACGAATCTCCGGAATGTTCATGAGAAACTATTTGTGTCGGCCTTGAAGCTTTAATAGGGGAGATGCCGTTCAGGTGCCCCATGAGTTGATTAATATCGGTCACGCCGATAACCCTCAATCCGCTTACCAGGGCCGCTTCGCGAGTATTACCGGCCGGTACGATAATCTCATTAAAACCACGTTCCGAAGCCATTAAAGCGGCCGATAGAA
>JAHFKT010000040.1 GCA_023245235.1 Candidatus Yanofskyibacteriota bacterium | reverse complement strand
AGCGAATATAAACTAACAAAAGCTAACTATACATGACATTATAATCCGCTTAAATTAAAAAATCAAGTATAATTTACACATATATAACATGTACATTACATAAAAATAGAGGTTGTCTAACCCAACTTTCGGCCGAAACCAAAGAATTTGACCGAAAAAGGCCCGTGCCGATTCTCGAAACAGTTGATAGTAGGGAAGACAATTTTCTAAAAGCGCGATGTAGTGACCTAAAAATATAATATTAATAATAATTTAACTATACATTGTTTTGTTTTCTGGTATACTTTAATTATGTTTATACGTCAAATCGTCACTACCAATAAAAAAACCGGGGCTCAATACATCAAACATTGCTTGGTGGAGTCCTACCGGACTGACGCTGGTATTCGTCAACGGACCATCATGCATCTAGGCGCGCTTTCTTTGCCGAAATCAGAATGGCCCAAACTGGCGGCCATTCTGGAAGCAAGGTTGGCCGGGCAGTCTACTTTGTTCGAAGATGATCCCGGACTTTCTAATCTGGCCGCCACCATGATGGAGCAGGCCACTTTTGTCAAAACCAGGACAAACGACCAGACACAAAGGGAATCGATCCGAAAGCTAATTACCATCGATCTGAATTCCATCTCTACCTCAGAGTCCCGTTCACTGGGCCCGGAATTAGCGGCCCATACCATGTGGCAACGGCTCGGATTGGGTCCAATTCTTGAATCCTGTGGGCTTTCAGCCACCCAGATTGCTTTGGCGGAAACGGTGGTCGTCGGACGGTTGGTGGCCCCGGACACGGAGCTTGGAACCTGGCAATGGCTGAAAAACAGGACCGCTCTTTTGGAACTGCTCCCGGTTGACCTGCAAACCGTCGGTAAAGACCCGATTTATGAGATCGCCGACAGCTTGCTTGCTCACAAGGAAAGGATTGAAAGGGCCCTTTATCAGCAGGAAAGAGTTATCTTTCCCGAACGCCCGTTATTGTTCCTGTATGATTTGACCAATACCTATTTTGAAGGCCGCTGTTTTCAAAACAATCTGGCCGAGTTAGGTAAATCAAAGGAGAAACGTGCTGATTGCCCATTGGTGACGTTGGCTTTATTGGTGGACAGCCATGGTTTTCCGATCTTCAGCCAGATCTATCAAGGTAACCAATCCGAACCGGAGACTTTAGAGGCCGTGCTTAACCGGCTTGCCGGAGACGCTTTGCCGTTATTTCCCCAGTTTCGTCCGACTATTGTGATGGACCGGGGCATTGCCACTAAAGAAAACGTGGCGTTGTTACAGGCCCGGGAATATCAATATCTAATAATTGAGCGCCGTCCGGTGGAAAAAGAATATCTTCAAGAGTTTACGAATGCCAAAGAGAGTTTCGAACGATTTCCGGTCTCGGGAACTGAAAATATCTATCTTAAGAAACTACCCATCCCCAATGGTTGCCGGGTACTTTGCCTCAGTGAAGGCCGGGAACAGAAAGAGATGGCGATGGACGCCCTCAAGGAACGACGATTTATCGAGGACCTGACCCGGCTCAAAACTTCCGTCGGCAAGGGAACTATTACGCTGGAAAGGAAGGTTTGGGAGCGGGTTGGCCGTTTAAAAGAGCGATACGCTTCGGTTGCTCGGTATTATGAGATCAACCTGCAACTGGATGGAGCGCAAAAAAAAGCAGTGGACCTCATCTGGGACAAAAGACCTTTACGTGATGAGCGGTCCATCTTAACCGGCTGCTATGTAATTGAAACCACCCATATGGACCTTCCAGCCCATGAGATCTGGGAGTTATATATGACGCTAACAAAGGTAGAAGCGGCGTTCCGGGATTTAAAGACTGATTTGGGAATGAGGCCGGTTTACCATCATTTGGCGGAACGGACCAAAGGTCATCTGTTTATTACGGTTTTAGCCTATCATCTACTGATTGGTATTGAGGAGACCCTATGTCAAAATGATGATCATCGGCGTTGGTCGACGATCAAGAAACAGCTTTCGACCCATCAACGCACGACAGTGATAATGACTGATGCCGATAAGCGAATCCATCACTGCCGGATTTCGGGCATGCCGGAAAGCGCGCATCAGGAAATTTATCGGCTTTTAAATGTGAAAGACCCTTTAAAACGGGTGAACCAGATGGCCGGTTCGAGGTTGTAGTGATCATTTTTTTGAACGAATCTTGATTTGATAGCTTTTTTCTGACGTCAAGTCGAAAGTTGGGCTAGCGTCTATAATCGGATTATT
>JAHFKT010000001.1:92674-107038 GCA_023245235.1 Candidatus Yanofskyibacteriota bacterium | reverse complement strand
TTTCATCTGGACCCGGAAGCTCTTCGGCGACAAAGCCGCTCTCCTGGCAACGTTCCTGTTCTCGTTCTCACCGACTGTTATCGCCCACTCCCGCCTGGTCACGACCGATATCGCCGCCCTGTGCGGGATCATGGTCACATTGTACTTTTATATCCGCTACCTGGATAACCAGTCCCCGAAAAACTTCTGGATCGCAGGGATAGCGTTCGGATTCGGGCAACTGACGAAATTTTCCGTCTTTCTCCTGGTCCCTTTCGTTGTTTTCCTGGCAGTCGTGTGGGCTTTTGCCCACGGTCAGAAATTATCCGGTATGATACGCATGGGCTGGAAGGCACTGCTGATCATTATCGTCGGATTTGTAGTCATCGTCGGGCCGGTATACCAAGTCCATTTACTGGGTTACGACGGTCAAAAACAGAAGGCTGATGCGGCTCTCGCCCTGAACTCCTACGGCAACCGGCTATTTGCCGATCCGGTGATCTGGGCATCAGATAAACCTATATTGCGGCCGTATGCGCAGTTCGGATTGGGTATTCTGATGATATTCCAGCGTAACGCCGGGGGCAACGAGACCTACTTCATGGGTAGCGTTTATAAGGAAGCTGTAAAATCGTATTTCCCGATCGTATACGGAATAAAAGAACCGATCCCGTTCCTGATATTGTTCGGACTTGCAGTCATAGGACTATTTTTCAGATATGCCCGCGCGAAAGAATGGCAGTTGCGAAGTTGGATAAAAAATCACTTCGCAGAAACAGCGATACTTATGTGGGTCTTCTCGTATTGGGCCGCCAGCATCAGCTCGAATCTCAATATCGGTATCAGGCATCTGCTCCCCGTCTACGGCTGCACCGCGATCCTGATCGCCGGATGGCTGACTGTTATGTATACGGCCATCAAGGCGAAACGGGCGTATTTGATATTCGTCGGGGTGATGTGTGCGTGGTTTCTTGCCGAGACTATCATGGTCTTCCCCTATTATCTCGCCTATTTCAATGAGTTCGCGGGCGGACCGGCGGGCGGACATCGCTATGTCGTTGATTCCAACCTGGACTGGGGCCAAGACTTGAAGCGTCTCTCCGATTGGGTTGATTCGCAGGATATCCCGAAGATCAGTCTCGACTACTTCGGATGGGCCGATCAGAACTATTACCTGGGTAAAAAATTCAATGGGATCAGCGGCGGCCAGTATACAAGCGCCCAACAGTTCTTGGCCGATAATCCCGGCGGCGGCTTTATAGCCGTGTCGGCAACATTCTACCAGACATCCATCGCAAGCAATCATTACTACAGTTGGCTTGAGCAGTATCAGCCGGTCGCCGTGGTCGGCAACTCCATCTTCGTCTGGCATATCACCCGGTAGGTTTGAAAGTAAAAAAAACCCTCGCACTGCTGCGAGGTGGTTCGGCTTTAAGGGCCGGACCGAGATAACGCTGACCATCACGGCGGATGGGGCTTGGTGCGGAGTTCCGGCCTGCACAGCCCGGTCTACACCATGATGGTCATTCTTGAAGCCGACGGCGTCGGTACCCGGGACCGGCCACGAATGCCGGCGATGATGGTTCCCCGGAATACCGACGCCTCGGCCATGAGATGAGCTCGTCTGAGCTCGCAAAAACCAATACTGTGACTATGATCCTATCGGCATATTCATTCACTGATTAGTGTGTTGCCTGAATGATAGTCCAGAGACTCTAGAATTCTACTGACGTACTGGCTTTTGCGAGCCCAGAGGGCTCTATGAAAAGAACTTAATGATGTCTTAGATTATACTCCCTCGGCTCTCAAAAGTCAATACCGGCCCTGTCCACAGAGTTCCCTAATCGCCAACGCCTGACGGGCGGGGAAACCCACTCCGGGAACAGGCCTATTTGAAATAGACGCGGCCGTCAAAGCGCAGGTCCAGATATTGAGGACTGACCTCATTGGTATCGATCTTCTTCGCCTTGAATATCTTGAATATGGTGAGCTGGCCCGGGATGTCGGAATCCAAACTGAAACGAAGCGGGTACCCGGCGGCGATGGTCACATCAAATTCCGTAAAGCTCCCGTACGGAATAACGATCCGGCTGACTTTTATCCCGGCATCGGCAAGCCCGGCTGTGACCGCCTCGATCGCTGTCAGAAAGAGCTTATCAATGACCCCCTGATCATCGGTCCGGTCGCGCATATCATCGACATCGAGCAGTAAAAATCCGGACGACCGGACGGCATTGCCCCATACGACCCCGTCCCGGTCGTAATACCGGCAACTTGGAGCTGCTCCTGCCGGCTCAAAGCACCAGACACCCTCGGGAGTCCGTTCGGTTCCGCTGACAACAACCGCATGGAGAGATTTCTTCTCAATCGCAATGGCCTGCAGGAACGAGAACTGCCCCGTCAAAGCGGTGCTCAGAGTACCGCTTTTAAAGAACAGGATGTTCCGGCCTACAGGCACACCAAAGATCTTTTTATCAAGCGTATGGTCGATGACGGTCTGTACCGCCGCAGCATGCTCCTGCTCCAGGCCGGTGACAGAGACATCCCGGATCACAAACCAGGGAGAGTAGAATAGCGCATAGATGGTGGCGGCTGACGCGGCGCATATACCAACCAGTACGAGTACGGCGATCGTAATAAGACGACGGCGTCGTTGAGACGCCAGATTGTCCTTATACCGGATCGCTTTGATGTCTACCGCTTTCATTTCTCCTGTGCCTTAATTTCCTTCAGTCCGCCCATGTATTTTTGGAGTGCTTTCGGGATCATGATGCTTCCTTCTTTGGTCTGGAAATTCTCAAAGATGGCAATGGGTAAACGACTGGTGACTACTGCGGTACCATTCAGCGTATGCGCAAACTGTATATTACCCGACCCGTCCCGGTATCGTACATTCAGCCGGCGGGCCTGATAATCCGTGCAGTTGGAAGTGCTCGTGATCTCGCCGTATCCGTCTTTCATTACCATCCAAGCTTCAATATCAAATTTACGGTAAGCCGGACCGCCCAGATCGCCTGAGGCGGTATCAATTACCCGGTATGGAAGCCCGAGACCGTCCACTATCTCCTGCTCTATTTTCAGCACCTCATTATGCATATGGTCGCTTTCCTCCGGTTTGCAATAAATGAACAGCTCCAACTTCGTGAATTGATGAACGCGGTACAGGCCTTTGGATGTCCGGCCATATGATCCGGCTTCCGTTCTGAAGCAATGAGAGATCCCCGCATACTTGAGCGGCCTGGAAAGGTCGAGGATCTCATCTTTATGATATCCGCCGAGCGTTATCTCCGCGGTGCCGACCAAGCTGAGGCCTTGGCCTTCGATCGAATAGACCTGGGTTTCGGGTCCGCGCGGATTAAAGCCGATGCCAGTCAACACATCATCACGGGCAAGATCCGGAGTCTCCATCAGCGTGAAACCGTGCTTTACGACAATATCGGCTCCGTATTCGATAAGGGCATGATTGAGACGGACGAGATCATTTTTTACAAAATAGAATTTAGTACCGGCAACTTTTGCTCCCCGGTCAAAGTCAACAACATCAAGCGCGAGCATCAGCTCTTCATGATCTTTCGGCGTAAAATCGAATTTCGGCGGTTTGCCGCTGATCTCAAGAGTCTTAAAGTCATCCTCGCCGCCGATCGGTACCTCGGGGTGAGTCAAGTTCGGCACTATTCTCATTAATGTGTTCAGTTCAGTCTCGATCTTAGCCAGCTCATGCTCGCCTTTAGCGATATCATCGCCTACGGTTCGCATTTTTTCAATCTCTTCCTGGGCCGGCTTGCCTTGCGATGTTTTTTTGCGCAACGCCCGGAGTTCTTCAACCCGCGTTATGGTTTCCCGCCGTTCGCGGTCCAATGACAAAAGCCGGTCCATATCAACCGCTACCCCCCGGTTTTTATTATTCTCTTTGATGAGTTCCGCGTGTTCGCGGATATATTTGATATCAAGCATATTATTTGTCCTTGGGTTTCATGGTCGGGAACAACAGTATCTCCCGCACCGAATGAGAGTCGGTCAGTAACGCGACCAGCCGGTCAATGCCGATACCGATGCCCGCCGCAGGCGGCATGCCGTATTCCAGTGCCTCGATGAAGTCCTCATCTAACCGCTGGGCCTCCTCATTACCCTTCTTACGAAGTTTCTCTTGGGCTTCAAAACGTTCCCGCTGGTCCTGCGGATCGTTCAACTCGGAGAATGCATTCATGAGCTCGAATCCGCCGACCAACAATTGAAAGCGGGCCACGTGGCCGGGATCGTCCGGCAGCTTCTTGGTCAGAGGCGACAATTCGAGCGGATGGTTGATGACAAATGTCGGCTGGATCATGTTCGGCCGGGCAACTTTTTTGTATATCTCATCGGCGATAACGCCCTTGGTCATGTTCTTCTCGATGACGATGCCGAGTTCTTTGGCCTTCTTTTTGAAATCGTCCTCGCTGTCTTTATCATAGTCAAGGTCGCACGCGTCCGAAACAACCTGATTGAACTCGATGCGTTTGAAAGGCTTTTTAAAACTGATGGTCTGGCCGTTATAACTGAACTCGTCCGTATCGAACAGATGCTTGGCCAAAAAATTCATCAGCTCCTCGACCATCATCATGAACATTTCGTAATCCTGATAGGCCGCGTAAGCCTCAAGCATATCGAACTCCGGATTGTGCTCGCGGTCCATGCCCTCATTACGGAAGTTCTTGGCGATCTCAAAGACCCGTTCAAAACCGGCCACCAGAAGGCGCTTTAAATACAGCTCCGGCGCGACGCGCAGGAACAGGTCCATATCGAGAGCATTTAGATGTGTTTTGAACGGCCGGGCGGTCGCTCCGCCGGCCAACTGCTGGAGGATGGGTGTCTCGACCTCAACATAGCCGTTGGTCCTAAAAAATTCCCTCAAAAGATCGAGGATCTTAAAGCGAAGCATGAATTTCTTCCGGACATCTTCGTTAAAAATAAGGTCCAGATAGCGCTTGCGGAACCGCTCATCGACATCCTGCAAACCGTGCCATTTTTCCGGCAATGGCAGAAGCGCCTTCGTGAGCATTGCGAAGCGCGCGACTTGGACTGTCTTCTCTTCTTTTTTAGTCTTAAACAAAGTTCCGGCGACTTCAACGATGTCGCCGATATCGAAGAGATCTCTGAAGGTCCCGAATTGGTCAGCTCCGACCACGTCTTCTTTCACATAACCCTGTATCTTGGAGCCGTTATCGTGCAGGTCAAAAAATATCGAACCTCCATGCTCCCGGCGGGCCATGATGCGGCCGGCCAGAACCACCTCTTCTTTCGAAGCGGCAAGGTCGTCAAAACGCTTCAATGCCTCCGAAGCGGTCATCGATCGGTGGGTCGTTGCCGGATATGGGTCAACGCCGGCCTTACGCAAGGCTTTGAGTTTCTCGAGCTTTACCCTTTGTATGTCATCGAGGGCCATACCGATATGATAGCAGAATTACGGCAAAAATAAACAAAATCGGGAGCAGTACTTAATTGACCTTCATCATTTTCTGTGATATAATTCCTCAATTGCAGTTTTGTGGATGTTCTTTTCAGAAAAGAGGGTGCGATGAAATCTTTGATCCTGGCAGTCCTGCTTGCCGCGGCTACGGCCATTCCGGCCGGAGCGGCCCAGGCGAGCAAGAAGCCGAGCTTGAAGGGCTCCAAGGCGACGGCTCAACAGCAGAACATCGAGGCGGACAAGGAAGACCTGACCCGCATCGAGGACGACGAGCAGCTCCGGCGGTTCGTCAGTGCCGGTCTGCTGGTGCCGCTACCGGAAAACCGCTCGGTTCGGGTCGATCCTCGCCTTGAAGAACAGTACCGCTACTGCCGGCCGGAGACGAGCCGATTCCTCACCGAGTTCGGCAAAGAGATCTCCGCCAAATTCAGCGATGCTTCCATCCAGGTGAATTCTGCCGTGCGGACTATAGCCAAGCAGCGAGCACTCCGCGGTTCGAATACCAACGCTGCACCGATAAGCGGTCCCGAACAGTCCTCGCACCTGACCGGCGCAACGGTAGACATCGCCAAGAATACCTTGAGCCGGGCCGAGCTGGCCTGGATGCGCGACTATCTTCGCAAAAAGAAGGCCGCCGGCCAGATCCTGGCTGTCGAGGAATTCAGACAGACCGTCTTCCATGTCATGGTGTTCAATACCTACGGAACGAAAGCCGCAGAGAAAGAAAAAGCCCCCGCCAAGAAACCTGACGGCCATCGCCCGCCGAAACGGTCCCACCCGAAGGCCCGCACGAAGCGGGCCTTTTGATTTAAAAGAGCGGCCCGTTCCGGGCCGCTCTTTTACGCTATTTCGAGTATCTTGAATGCTATGCCGCCTTTCGGGGTCCTCACCTCGACGGTATCCCCTTTCTTATGGCCGAGGAATGCCTTGCCGAGTGGTGATTCGTTCGAGATGAATCCTTCCGCCGGGTTCGATTCGGTCACACCGACAATGACGAACTGCTGGCTACCCCTGTCCGATTGGACTTTGATGCTTGAACCGACGCCGACAACGCCGGTCGAATGAATGGCATTGGTAATGATGATGGCGTTTTCAAGGATCTTACGGATATCTTCTATGCGGCCTTCATTCATTGATTGGGCTTCTTTGGCCGCGTCGAACTCGGCGTTCTCGGAAAGATCCCCTTGCTCTTTGGCCTCTTTGATACGCTGAGCGATCTCCGGCCGGAGAGTCTCGGTACGATGCTGAAGTTCCTGTTTAAGTTTTTCCAATCCTTCTTTACTGAAATACTGATTGTCCATTTAAGATAAAAACCACAGAGTTCCCTCGCCACGCCTGGCGGGCGGGGAAGCCCACTCCGAGAATGGCGTACGACGGGTAGCTATGGTCATTAGTACTGAATTGATAAGGCAATATATCACGCTTTAGCAGGCTTTACAAGCGATTGTGGACAATCATCGGGTTGCCGCCGGTTTTTGTTCAAAATACCATTTCAAAACGTTGTGGGCGGCACGGATCGCCAATCCCTGATTGGAGGCCGAGCCTTCGACCAGCACGGTGATCGAGAGTTCGGGATGATCAAACGGCGCAAATGCCGTGAAAAGCGAGTTGATGCTCTGGCCCTTCACCACTTCCGCAGTACCGGTCTTTGCTCCGGCCCGAACCGGAAGGTCTTTGAGAACCTGGGCAGTGCCGGAAAGGACCGTCTCCTCCATATCGCTTTTGACCTCATTCAGGACATCGTCCCGGAACGGCATCTTCCCGAGGGCTTCCGGCTCGAATGTTTGGGTCGTGTTCTTCTGATCGTCAACAATACGGCTGGCGACGAATGGTTTATATATTGTACCGCCATTGGCGATGGCCGAGATGTAACTATTGAGCCACAGCGGCGTCACCAGAAGGTCTCCTTGGCCTATGGCAGTGTTGTAGGTATCGCCCTGATACCAGCTCTGGCCGCGGGTCTGTTCTTTCCAATCAGGCGTCGGCACGAATCCATGGGCCTCGCCGGCGAGATCGATGCCGAGAACTTTATCGGCGAATGAAGCCTCCAGATACTTCGCCATGCGTTCGATGCCGAGTCCGACGATCTTCCCGAAACCGCCGCCGACGGTGAAGAAATAAATGTTGCAGGAATTAGCGATGGCCCGGCGAAGATTGAACAGTCCGAGATCAACGCGCCAATTCTTGAACGTGTATGAAATGCTTTTATCGAACGGATTGGGAATGGTAATACTGATGCAATCCTGAATGGTGTCCTGGGGCCGCATGATGCCTTCCTGCAGGGTCATCAGTCCCATCAGGGGCTTAATGGTCGAGCCGGGATTATACAGACCGCTGATGATACGATTGAACAACGGCTTGGTCGGATTGCCGAAGATCGCTTTGTATTGTTCTTGAGACAGTCCCTGCGCGAACATGTTGCTGTCAAAGCTGGGAAAGCTTACCATCGCCAGAACCGCGCCGGTCTGGGGATCTTGGATCACCGCCGCACCGCGCGAGAGTCCTGATGATGCCAGAACATCATGCAATTGCTGATACAGCTGACGTTGAAGATCGGCATTGATGTTCAAGACGACATTCTCGCCGGGTGTCGCATCAACATTGAATGAATCGGCGTTACTGCCGAAGAACATTCGGCCATGCTCGCCGCGCAATATCGATTCGTATTCCCCCTCGATGCCCAGCCGGCCGATACTGTCAGCCGGGGCATAATACGGATCCTGGCCAAGATCGGCTTGACTGACCCGGCCGACATACCCGACAACCTGAGAGAACTCCGACCCATCCACGTATTGCCGGTCAACGGTCGGGATGATGTGCAATCCTTTTGGGTCTAAGTACTGGAGTTCCAGTACCTGTTCCTTCTTCAGATCGGTAGCTATGAAAAATATATTTGCGGCCTTGGACTGGTCGGTCAGAGTAGCGGTCAGGTCCTCGGGACTGATGTGAAGTATCGAAGCCACCTTGGCCATAACGGGGTCCGTGATCGATGTTTTTATCTCTTTGGAAACGGCGATGAGGTCGAAGCTCGGAACATTCTTGACCAGCGGCGTGCCGGTCGTATCAAATATGATGCCCCGGGGCGGCGGAACCGAAAAATTTCCCGAGCGGTTCTGGAATGCCAGCTCCGTGAAATAGGCGTGATCGACAATGCTCAGCTTTATCGTCACGGCCAGTACGATACCCAACAGAACCGCGATGCCCCAGAATGTGAATCTGAACACGCCGGACGATATCGGCCGTTCAAGATCTGAAAGTTCGCTCCCGGCGTCCAGTAATGTTTCCTCCGGGGTAACAACATCCTCTTCGATGGTTATGCGGTACTCTTTAACCATATCGGAATAACTGCCGGCGACGGCTGCCCAACAGCATGATATAGGCCGCAAATGCGGCCGCTATGAATAGAGCGATCCGGGGCATACGGCTAATACTCACCAATACGGCGGGAGTGATCATACGGTCATACAGCAGATACTCGATTCCAATAAATCCGGACCCCACGATACTGAACAGCACCAGTCCGGCGATGGTGTGACCGATAATGTTCGTGCGCGGACTTTCGCGGAACGGCTGGATGCTCAGGAATTCGGTCATGACGTACCAGGCCCAGGCGGCCAGAAGCCATGCCATGACCAGAGAACCCGGGTAAAAACCCTGGAACCATTCCGCAATAAATGCCATGACCGTTCCATATCCGAGAACCCAAGCCGGGGTGCCGTAAGTCACGATCAATGCGACCAAAAAGATAACGGTCAGGAAATTCTCACGGATACCGAACAGCGCCGGCATGATGATGCCTTCCAGGGTGACCGTTACCGCAAAAAGCATAACAATAAAAACCCGGTTCATTGTTTTACGACCAGTACGCGGCCGTTCTTGGGATCGAACGCCGGTCTGACCTTAACTTTTTTGAACAATTGGGTATCGCTGGCTTGAACATTACTGACGGTTCCGACCACCAGACCCGCCGGAGACATATCATCGCCGGTAGATACGAGAACGTCCCCCTCTTTGATATCATCGGCCTGGACGATCAGGTCGAGAGTCATGCCATCGCTCAGTGCACCGTGGGCGATGCCGCTCACGGAGCCGCCAAGCACGCTGACCGTGATCTTGAACGACGGGTCGGCCGAAAGTGTGATATGCGAAGATCCGTCGGATACCGCTGCGATGCGGCCGACCAGTACGCCATCGGGCGAAACGACGACATCTCCCGCAACAACGCCGT
Organism: Candidatus Yanofskyibacteriota bacterium; assembly: GCA_023245235.1. Classification (GTDB taxonomy): domain Bacteria; phylum Patescibacteriota; class Minisyncoccia; order 2-02-FULL-40-12; family GWA2-44-9; genus JAHFKT01. The sequence continues at coordinate 97,385 of JAHFKT010000001.1, read as the reverse complement.
CTTTGGATCCTTTATTAATGAGCGCCGAATAGCCGTCGGGAGCCAGATCAAGATTAAAGATACCGGCCGCAATGATCTCGCGGTTCATCGTACTGCTGAGTCCGAGAGCTTTCCGTAATGACTCATTTTCTGTTTTTAACGATTCGAGCGCGGCCTTGTCGACAAGATTCTGCTGGAGCGCGGATGTCAGATCTTTGTTCTTTTGTGCCAGATCGTGCCACATAGCGACGTAGCCGAAGAACTCATGAACCTGTCCGGCGATATTGAACAGTGAGGCCCGCTCACCGGATGCCGGAGCATACGCCATCCGCACCCGCTTCAATACGACCACATTAAAAAAAATCAGTAGCGCCGCTACGATAGTGACTGTCACGAGCAATTTTGTTCCCCCGTTCTTCATGGTATCAGAAGAAGTTATCGCTTTGAGTGGCGAGCAATACCGGGCGGAGCGTGTCCAGATGTTCGAGCACGAATCCGCATCCGCGTGCGACCGCCGTCAGCGGATCGTCCACGATCTTCACCGAAAGCTTGGTCTCATGCGCGATGAGCTCATCCAGCCCCCGCAATAATGCCCCGCCGCCGGCAAGATAGATGTGCCGGTTGACCAGGTCCGCCGTCAGCTCCGGCGGCGTTTCTTCAATGGTGTTCTTGATAGCCGTGACGATACTTTTAATGGAGCGCTGCATGGCCTCGCGTATCTCTTCGGATGAAACGCTGACCTCTTTGGGCAGACCCGAGACCAGGTCGCGGCCGCGGACACGGCCCTCCAGCTCCTCCTCAAGCGGATAGGCCGAACCCAGGTGCAGCTTCAGGGCTTCAGCCGTCGCTTCACCGATGAGAAGATTCCGTTCCTGGCGTATATAGCGGAGAATATCGTCGGTCAATTTGTCGCCGGCGATGCGCAAGGAGCGTGAAGCGATCACGCCGCCCATGGATATCACGGCGACTTCGGTCGTGCCGCCGCCCATATCAACGATAACGTTCGCGATCGCATCCTGGACCGGCAGGCGGGCCCCGATGGCCGCGGCCATCGGCTCTTCGATAAGATAGACCTCGCGGGCCCCGGCGCTGTAGGTCGCGTCTTCCACGGCACGCTTCTCGACTTCGGTCACGCCTGACGGCACGCCGATAACGACGCGGGGACGGGGCAATAATGAAAAACTTTCCTGATGGACCTTGTCGATGAAATATTTGAGCATCTGCTCGGTCACTTCGAAATCAGAAACGACGCCGTTCACCAAGGGCCTGGTAACCGCAATGTATCCGGGCGTGCGGCCGGCCATGGTGCGCGCCGGACCGCCGATGGCAAGAATTTTACCGGTCTTCTGGTTCACCGCCACGATCGAGGGCTCATTGATGGTAATGCCCTTCCCATGCACATACACGAGCGTGTTCGCCGTGCCAAGATCAATACCGATATCTTTTGACCAGAAGCTGAAGAGTTTGTTGAACATAATGAAGGATAGCCAAACTGATACCTTAAAATAGCAGATAACCTGTCAACAATCAAAGCGGTCTGCCGGGCGGACGGAAGAAAACAAAAAGCCCGGTACGAACCAGACTTATTGCGGGTGTCAGAGAGGTTCTTTTCGGCATGCATTCTCCCCCTTCAGACAGTATCTATCAAACTGGAAATTGCTGTCAATCAGTAGCTCTGGGCAAAGAGCCACTTGCGGTGGGCCGGCTCACCGCATCCGACGCATTGGTATTTTCCGGATTCGTGGACCCGGTCAAGCTCCAGTACGCGGGTCGTCGCCTTGGTCTCTTCTTTGATGGCCGCTTCGCATACGGCATCCTCGCACCATGCCGCCCGGATGAACATTTTCTTATTGGCCATCACATCTTTGAACTCATCATAGGTGCTGACCTCAGCCGTCAGGTCATTGCGGGATTGTTCAGACTTTTTATACAAGTCGTGCTGGATGGTTTCAAGCAATTTCGGAATTTTAACATGCAGTACGCTCTCAGTGACCGTTTCTTTGCTGAAATTATCGCGGCGGACCGCAGTCACTGATTTCGCTTCAAGTTCTTTCTTGCCGACCTCAAGGCGCAACGGGATGCCTTTGAGTTCCCACTCATTGATGCGGAAGCCGAGCGTCTTTCTGAAATCAACATCGGAGACAACGCGTACGCCGGCATCTTTCAATATCTTATGGAGGTGGCCGGCATACTCGACGACTTTTTCCTGGTCGGCCATTTCCTTTCCGGCGATACCGATGATGACAACCTGCTGGGGCGCGACCTTGGGCGGCAATACCAGGCCCGAATCGTCGCCATGAGTGAATATCAATCCCCCGATGGCCCGGGTCGAAAGGCCCCATGAGGTCTGGTGGGCGAATTTCTTATTCCCCTCCTCGTCAAGATATTCGACACCGAACACTTTCGTGAAATGATCGGCCAGGTAATGCGACGTAGCTGCCTGGAGCGCCTTGCCGTCGGGAACTACGATCTCGATCGCATATGTGGCCTGGGCGCCGGCAAACTTTTCCGACTCGCTCTTGAGTCCGATGTACGGCTCGATGGCGTAATGTTCGCGGTAGAACTGGGCATACCATTCAAGCGCCTGCATCACCATCAGCATCGCATCCTGTTTATCGGCATGGACCGTATGACCTTCCTGCCACAGAAATTCCGAGGTCCGGATGAACGGGTAGGTCCGTTTTTCCCAGCGCACGACATTGCACCACTGATTGAGCTTCATCGGCAGGTCGCGATAGCTCTGGACCCAATCGGCGAATTTCCCGGTGATGACTGTCTCTGAGGTCGGCCGGACCGCCAGCGGTTCGGCAAGCTCTTCGCCGCCGGCGTGGGTCACGACGGCCAGCTCCGGCGAAAATCCCGCAACATGCTCTTTTTCCTTCTGGAACAGGCTCATCGGAATAAAGATCGGGAAATAGACGTTCTGGACGCCGTCTTCTTTGAACCACGAGTCGAGGACCGCCTGGGCCTTCTCCCACAATGCGTAGCCGTGCGGTTTGATTATCATGCAGCCCTTCACGTCCGAATATTCGGCCAGACCGGCCCGGAGTACGACATCATGATACCAGTCGGAGATATTATCCGACTTTTTGGTCAGTCCTTTTTTTTCGAAAACTTTAGCCATGGAAGTATTTAACGATGTCCTTGTACGTGACGTATATCATGAGAGAGACGAGAATATAAAACCCGATCACGTTGACCAGTCCCTCGGCCCGTTTATGGACCGGCGAACCCTTAATTTTTTCGACAACGAGGAGCAATACGCGGCCGCCGTCCAATGCCGGGAACGGAATGATGTTGAGCACGGCCAGATTGACCGATATCAGCGCCACGAACTGGAGGAGATAGTTGAACCCGACCCGCGCGGCCTGGCCGGTGAGACTGGCGATGCCGATCGGACCGGAAACCTCCGCAATCAGCTTACCATGCGTAAACAGCGTTTTCAAAAGCGCGTAATAGCCCAGAACCGTATTCATAGCCAGAAGCACGGCATCATAGACGCCCCGCCACAACGCCTCATACCAGGGGTACGAAACGACGCCGGTCAGGGCCAGCGAGATGCCGAGCGCACCCTGGCCTTCGGGCGGATTCACCCGGGGGGTCGCAGTTTTGGTGACGGTCTCGCCTCCCCGGCCGATCTCGAGGACCAACGGCCGGCCTTCGTGCGCTATGACGATATCCTGGACCTCTTTGGCCGAACTGACGCCGATCGAACGGCCGCCTTCGGCGTAGCCGAGGATGACATCGAGCGGTTCAAGGCCTGCGGCCTGGGCCGGACTGCCCTGGACTACGTCAATGACCTGAACTTCAAGGTTGCGGGCATTCGTCGTATCTCCTTCAACCAAACCGATCCGCAATCCGAAAAAGTTGACTATCACCAGCAGGAGCGCCGCCAGCAGAAAATTCATGGCCACGCCGGCCACGAGCACCAATAAACGCTGCGGGAAGGAACCGGCCGCAAAGCTTCGCGGACCGCGCTCATCGCCGTCCTCGCCGAGTATTTTGACGAAGCCGCCGAACGGTATCCAGTTTATCGAATAGATGGTCTCGCCTTTTTTCCAACCGTAGAGGCGCGGCGGAAAACCGAATCCGAACTCCTCCACTTTCATGCCGGCCCGCTTCGCAAACAAAAAATGCCCGAACTCATGGACAAGGACCAGCACTCCGATAACAATAATAAAGATGATCGCGGTCAGCATGGTCGGAATGGGGTTCCCCGGTTGCCCGCGAGGGCCCCTTTAGGGATCCGCGTCGGCAACTCGGGGATTTCTGTTAACTATTCATCAGCTCCTGCTCTTTCTTCTTGACCATCTCGTCGATCTTTTTGTTGAGGTCGTCCATTATTTTCTGCAGCTCTTCTTTGGCGCGGAACAGATCGTCCTCGCGGGCGGTTTTGGCCTTTACTTCATTCTGGACCTTCTTCAGGACATCTTCGCGGACCTGGCGCAATCGGATACGGGATTCTTCCATTTTTTGATGGAGGACTTTAATGAACTCCTTGCGGCGCTCTTCGGTCAGGGGCGGAATGGTCAAACGGATAGCATGGCCGTCATTGGCCGGATTCAGGCCAAGCGAGCTTTCGCGGATGCCTTTCTCGATGGCGGGTACCGCGGCCGGGTCCCAGGGCTGGATGAGAATGACCCGCGGCTCGGGCGTGGTGATACTGGCAACCTCTTTAATACGCAGACGGGAGCCCATATATTCGACCGGGATGTCTTCGACCATGGACGGA
>JAHFKT010000001.1:61801-92664 GCA_023245235.1 Candidatus Yanofskyibacteriota bacterium | reverse complement strand
GCGGCGTCAAAGTCCTTCTTGCGCTGGTTAATGAGATCTTTATACATATATCTGACTATACCAGAAAAAGCCGCACATCTAAAGGTTCAGAAGCGTGTTTTCCAGAGCCAGCCGGTGATTATATTGCGGTTGGGCTACAAGATTGTTGAGCCACGTAAGCTCTTTCAGGAGATGTCCGGCATGGGGAACCTCGCTTTGGTTGCCGTATATCCAATATATCCAGTTGGCGACCGTCGCCGGATAGGTCTCTTTCTCGTATATCTTCTTGGCATACGCCATCCGTTCGAACACGCCGCCCTTGAGCACCATGGTCAGGTCGGCCACTGATTCCCTGATCTCTTTGACATGGTCCGCGGCCCATATCAGCCAGCCGATACGGCCCTGGGCCATTGATGCCAGAAGCGCCTGGTCGGCTTTGGATATTTTTTTATCGGCCAGAAATTCTTTCATCTCATCGACGGAGTGCGGCAGAAAGCTGATCTGCTGGCAGCGCGATGTGATGGTCGGTAACAGCGCCCGGGGCCTGGATGAAACAAGAATAAGGACCGTTTTGGGCGTCGGCTCTTCCAGCACTTTCAACAGCGCATTTGACGCTTCCGGAGTAAGCCGGTCGGCATCATTGATGATGACGAACTTAGAGGGCCCGTAATATGCCTTCAGGGAAAGAAACGACTTCAGGTCGCGGATGTCTTCAATGTATATTTTGGTCTCATCTTCGGCCACGCGGGGCGAGATGACTCTGATGTCCGGGTCCCCTTCTTTGAACTCCCGGCCGTTGATCAGGGCGTAGATATCAAAAGCAAGCATCCGCTTGCCGATCATGTCCGGTCCGGTAAATAACAACGCATGAGGCACAAGGCCCGCCGTCATCAGCTGTTCAAAATATTTTTTTTGCGGCTTAAAGCCGATGGTGTGCCAGGTCATATGAGTTTGTCCCAGAAGTAGAAGTCCTGATGGAACCAATGGTCCTTCAGCTCTCCGGCTCTATGGTAGCCGAGTTTTTCCAACAATGGAACAGACTCGGTGTTATTGGTCCTCGTATCGCAGGCCGCCTTGTGGAAGCCGAGCCCTTTTACCATCGTTTCCAGCTCCCGGCCAAGCCGTTCGCCGACCCCTTGCCGCCGGTAATCGGGAGATGTCAGCAGCCATTCCCACACGAACACGCCGTCGGCCGGAACACCCCACCCGGTAGCGACCGCCGCAATCCGGTCACCGTCTTTGGCGGCGAGGTAGATGACCCGCCAGTCCCCGCTGACCTGTTTCAGCTGATCCCGTATCCAGCCGGCGGTGAACAACCGGGTCCGGAAAAAGTTCTTCGCCGCGTCGTTATAATACGGCGTATTTGAAATAACCTCCCGCATGAGCAAGGAGGCCTGTTCGATGTCGTCTTCTGTTAACAGCTCAATGGTTATCTGATTCATCGTCGAATGGAGCGGGCATTGTATCTTCCCGGACCATGGGCAGATTCTCATGCTCGTGAGGCCGGTTCGCGTTCTGTTTCTTCAAATACAAATAAAGCCACAGGAAGAATAATATACAGCCGGTAAAAATGATGGGTATCATGAAAGTACCGCCGCCGCGATATTGTCCGCGGCATCCGGTTTAGCGAATGTTTTTATCCTGGCGCTCACGGCCTGATAGTTTTCCGGCTCAAGCAAGCTCTGGATCTGGTTGATAATGATGTGCGAAGTAATGTTCGCCTCTTCGATAACGATACCACCGTACTTTTCAAATTCAAGCGCGTTCTGCATCTGATGGTCCCCGGTCGAACCGGTGATGGGAATGAGAATGGCCGGTTTGCCCAAAGCCGCTATCTCAAACAGGTTCGATGCTCCGGCCCGGGAGATGATAATATCGGCCGCGGCATAGGCCAGGGCCAGCTCTTTGGCGTCAAAGAACGGATAAAGCCGGTAGTTAGCGCTCAGCAACGAAGCGTACGATTTCTGGCCCTCCTTCACATCCTGGTCGACTTGGGCCTTCACGGCCGCAAGCTGGGATTCTCCGCATTGGTGGATTATCTGAAAATCTTTGACCAGCATCACCAGCGCTTCCAGGATGGCGTCATTGATGCGCTTGGCCCCCTGGCTGCCGCCGGCCACCAGAATGGTCTTGCGGTCGGCCCGGAAGTTGAACTGGGCCAGGGCGGCATCATGGTCGCCGGTTAAGAGTTCGGTCCGGACGGGATTGCCGACCAGGACGGTCTTGCCGGCCTTAAAGTATTTGGCCGCCGATTCAAAAGAAATAAAAACAGTCTTGGCCATTTTTCCGATGAATGAATTAGCCAGACCGGGTACGGAATCGGATTCATGGGTATAGACTGGAATAAAATAGAGTCTAGCCACCAACGCCGGCATCACTGAGACATAGCCGCCCTTAGAGAAGACCGCGTCGGGCAGATACCACACCAGATACCACAGCGACTGGAAAAATCCGGCGATGGCTTTGAACGGGTCAAGGACCGAAAGCAGGCTGAAGTAGCGCCTGAACTTTCCGGCGTATATCGTCTTGTACCGGAGGTCATTGGCCTTGCAGGCCGCGGCCAAAAACGGCCCTTCGCCGAGGACCAGAAGTTCCGCGGTCGGATCGAGCTTTCGCAATGATTGGGCAACCGCCATCAGCGGGAAGACATGTCCGCCCGAGCCGCCGCCTACGAGTAAGATTCTTTTAGCCATGAGTTAAATAGCCCCTTCTGCTTTCAGTAATTTTAGCTTTTTCTTTGAACCGCTGGCAAATCCTCCGATCGAGCCGTCGGACTTGATGACGCGATGGCATGGTACCACCGGCGCGAACGGATTTTTGTTCAATGCGTTGCCGACGGCCCGGTAGGCCCAGGGATTGCCGATAGCGATGGCAACCTCTTTATAGGTCATGGTTTTGCCTTTCGGTATCGTACGCACCGTATCATAGACTTTTTGCTGGAATGGAGTAATGCCCATATTGATTGACTTTGTATATCCCAATTATACACTATCGTGAAGCATACTATATCCATGCTTGCGGTTGTAACGATGCTTAACAGTTCTTTGGATCTTTCGGCAGTTCTTATCCAGCTGCTGCTCATCGTGCTCTGGGTCATGGTGGCCATATGGGCCGGTGCCACCATCTTTGTGGCCGGATGGCTCGGCTACAACCACCACCTGCGGATGTTGGCCACCATGGTCGCCATCTACCTGGCTTTTGGTGTCATCGTCGATAACCGTATACCCTGGGCCTCCCATCTGCTCATTGGCATTGCGGTCAGCTGGCTCCCGGCCTATTGGATCTGTTCACGGGTCCGGAAGGTAGTGGACGAACTGAACGTGGTACTGAAAGACGTTGACGACGCGGAAAACGAAATTTAAGAACCGAGCTTAACGCTCGGTCTTTTCTTTGAGTGGAAATTCAGCAAGTGTTTCATATATCGCGCCGGCGGGATCAGGACGCGACCGTAGAAGCACGATGGAGCGTACCGGCTGGCGCCAGTTCACCTGCTCATCTATCCGTTTCACCGGCGAGGATGACACGTCCTTTCGCCGGAATCTGGCCAAGGTAACATGATTTTGGAATTCCGAGCGTGCGACTTCCAGGCCAAGTATGTGTTCGAGCTCGTCCTTCAGGACCAGGAACGGTTTTGACGCCGGTCCATAGAGCCAGAACATATCACTCTCGCGATTGGACTTGATGATATCGGCAATCGGCATTTTCAAACGGTCAAAGAACAGATCGAATGATACGACATCAAGCGCCTTGAGACGCTCAATGAGGCTCGGCAGTTCGGATTCCTCCATCTCCCACGGCGGTACCAATGTCACGTGCAGACCGTCGGGCCGGTTCCAGCGCACCGGCAGGTCGCCGTATTGCTTCCGTAGATGGGCCACCTTCTCCCTTAGCTCTTCGGAAAGCTTTATGGCAATAAATATCCGCATATATGGAAACTAGCACAAACAGGCCGGATGTTAAAACCGCTCCGTCAGACGGAGCGGTTTTATGGGAACGGTTATTTTTCATTAACCCAATTCCAGAGATACGCGAACACCCAGCCGACGACATACGCCACGATGAATGCCATGACCAGAAGACCGATCATGCTCGTCCAGCTGAAATCAGCGACCGTGAACGGATCGTTCAAATAGTGGAGGCGGAGCACCATGTCCAAGTAAGACTGGCCCCATCCGAGCATGACCACGGCTGACCAGACCAGATGCATCAGGACTGCGAACTTACCCAGTACCATGCCGGTCTTGTTTTTATCCAACATCATACCCAACACCTCCTTTGCATATACTCATTATACCAATATCGGAAACGTATGATATGCTATGGGGCAATAGTACCTTGCCATGAAGAGTAGAGATCCGGATGACTTCCCATCAGCGCCGGGTACCATCAGATTCGATCACGCCGCCTGCTGTGCCTTGTGGATGGCCTGGCAGGAAAACGAGCGGGCCGATATCATGCTCATCCAGGCCATCGGCGAGGATGAGATCACCACGTATGTCGAGGTCCTGCCCGGCACCCACAGCGAGCTCAAATTCATCCCGACCGATGACATGAAGCTCTTCTACAATCAGCTCGCCCGGGTGGAGTTAAAGCGCCTGGCCGCCCACCCCCAGAAGTTCTCCTGCCACCAGCACACCATCAACGAGCATAAGATCGCTCTCAACAAAGTCATCGCCGTCACACATAAAGCTGAAAACTAGGCCGATCGGCACCAAAGGTGCCGATTTTTTATTATTGACAGATTTGTATTTTTGATATATAATACAGCCACTATAGCCCTGGAGAGACACCCTCTCCATTTCACAAGGAGCCGTCGCATGATCGCAGTCCGCAATCTCGTCGCCCAGTGGTTCAACCTGTACACGGAGCTGCCGGCTCCCCCCACGTTCGGCCTGAAGCAGGCCTTCGCGATCGTGGAAGGCATCAGGCGTCGGAACATCACCCCGACGCCCCAGATGCTGGTTCCGGTCCGCGTCGCCGGTGAGGTCTTCGGCATCAAGGACGTCTTCGCCGGCGAAGCGCAGGGCGCCATCGCCAATCAGCGCGACCGGGCCGCCCGCGAGCGCGACAAGGCCGAGGACCTCCGGGCGCAGGCCAGCGCGGCCGAAGACGCCGCAGCGTACGCCGACAAGCAGGCCGAAGGCGTCAACGCACTGCTCGCCCTCTTCGGCGAGAAGTAAGACAAGACACCCAAGCCGGTTAACACCGGAAGGCGGGTCCCGCGGGACCCGCCTTTTTTCATACTTTAATGATTGTGGGGCTATTCGAAGCCAAGTTCGTGGACAGCCGCACGGTAGGTGCAAAAGTCGCAGTCCGCCGAGGCCTTGGGGGGCTTCTCCGCCTGGAGGCATTTATAGATATCGTTGAGCGCTCCCTCCACCCAGGCGTCATTGCCCTCGTATGGAATGAGTTTGATATCAAATTCGAGCTTGCCGTCAAAAGCCGCTTTATCGGTAATACCGTTGCAATATACGAAATAGCCGGTCTTTGAGACCCGGAAGTCATTGCGCCGGAACAGCCACTGATATATCTCCATCTGGCGCTTGTAGCCCATTTGCCATTCGGCGTCGATGTTTACTTCGCTGTCTTTGGCCGTGGCCTTGTAGTCGACGATGATAAGCTCACCGTCGGGCCGGACCCAGATATCGTCCACACCGCCGGTGATGATGAGGTTGGTCTTGCCATGGTGATACGTGACGCCGCGGCGCAGAGCGTCCCGCCATTCATCCATTCTCTCGTGCGGGAACGGCACGGCATCGAGGCCATATGCTTTCATGAGCGGATGAGCCGAACCCTTGGCCCGGTGAATGTCAAACTCCTTTTTCAAAAGTTTATCGACTGCCGAGTTCAGACTGAACGGATAGCCGGGCGGGCGGTCCACGCCTAATCTGCGGTCAAAATAAAAACAGCGCGGACAGCTGATGAACAAATCTATCCGCGAGCGGCTCAGCCGGAACGGCTTCTCCGCGCCCGGCACATAGACACTGCTCGTTCTTTTTCCGCTGTAGTATTTCGACATAAAAACTCCTAAACGACTTTTTTATTTTCGTGGCGCTGAGCCTCCTCGCTCCGGTCCACGGCGGTTTCCATGATCTCAAGCTCCCCTTCCAGTCTCTCCCGGATCTGGCTGAGCGGCGTTTCCGGGTCGCGGCCTTTTGTCCTCATGAGTATCAGTTCGGACGAAGCGGCTTCCATATAACTTACCAGCCGTTCGGCCGTTGCGACTTCTTTTTTGGCAACAGCACGCAACTCAGTGCCCATCTCTTCGGCGACCTCTGCCCTGGCCGTATCTTTGGCGTAGGCGGCGGTCTGACGCAACTCCCGCTTCCGCTCTTCGATGATGCGGATAAGCTCTTCAAGCGTTGTCTCGGAATTTATGCGATTCTCCTGTTTCAACGTATCCAAAGCCCATAGAGTCTTGCGAAGCCGTTCTTCGGGTTCTATCGTTCTGGCTTCGGCCTGCATCATCCGCCCGAACTCATTGATCATATCAACATCAATTTTGGGTGTTTCTTTGGACATAGTGGTATTACTTTACCATTCTCGTTAGAAAACAAAAGAACCCTCAAAGGGTTCATTATGATGCTTTGCCGGGTTTCATGTGCCGGAGCAGCTGGCCTTGGGTCTGGCATTGCTCCAACACGGTCGTGCAGCGGTTGTATTCTTGGGCAAATCTCTGATACGGCTCAAGGCCGATGATGCCCATGAGGGCCTGGTCAAAGATCTCGTCGTAGAGCATCAGCTCGCTGGAATGGAACGCCCGGACGTTGACGGGCCGCTGGCCGCCCTTTTCCATGGCCAGCGTTATCTCGCTGGCCATATCGGCCAGATCTTCTTTGGTGAAGCTCTGCCTGAATGCAGGATCCGCGGCCTCAAAGTTATCATGCATATAGACGAGCACATCCACCATCGCTTTGCGTATCTCGTCAAAATGAACGATGAAGCTCATCGGAAGCATCGGGCTTACGCCGTCCTTGATGCGTCCAAACAGACCGATGCGGCTTTTGCCTATCTCTATCGTCTTGACGATGTCGGGCAGAACCCGCTCCTCTCCCACACATTCTCTGATGACGGCCAGCGAAAGTTCCTCGATGGTCGCTATCAATGCCTCGTTCAGCGAGCCCCCGGAATAGTTTTTAAAGAATATCGCCCGGACAGCTTCTTCTGTCATTGGACTCTTTCAGTATTGGCAATATAGTGCCACTAGATACCAACTCCGTCAACCCCGTTAGAGGTAGCCCGCCCCAGGTCCTGCGGACCGCGCTAAGCGCGGGCGAGACCTCTAACGGGGTCAATATCTAAAATACCCGGCGAAGCCTGCGCTTATTTTATAACCGAAGGAGCGGAAGGCCAAAGACGCCAGCGAGAAGTTGCGCAGGCCCGAAGCTTGGTGCTTGGTGAGGGCCGAGCATCTAGATGACGGATTGCCGCCGGAGCAATCCGATTATCGGTCGAGTCGGCGCTTTGGCCGGGAGCGGGTTTTTGACACGGTGAGTCGGGGTCCGGGCGAGCGGGCTATTGCGAAAAATCCAATAACAATTTGAGGACCGCGTCAGCCCCCTGCCCTGTCGTAGCCGAGTATGGAACGACGTCCTCCCCGTACGAATCATCCCTGATCGAAGTAAGCTGGTGTGAAACTTCTTTTTGATTCAGTTTATCGGCCTTATTGGCGATGATCATAAAATGGTGGCCCTGGTCCCGCAGCATGTGGGCCATTTCTTTATCGAACTCCGTGAACCCGGATTTAATATCGAGAATAAGCGCAACGCGGACAGGCTTGGGTTCCGACTCCATTAGATACCAGAGCATTCTCTTTCTGATCTTTTCTTTCTCGACCGGGTTCAGCTCCGCATAGCCGTATCCGGGCAGATCGACAAAGTAGACCTTGTTATTGATGAGAAAAAAGTTGATCTCCGTCGTCTTGCCCGGCTTTTTGCCGACCTTCACAAGGTCCTTCACATTCGCCAGAGAGTTGATGACGCTCGACTTGCCTACGTTCGAACGGCCCACAAAAGCTATCTGTGGTATCCCGTCATGCAAGATATCGTCGCTTCCGGTGATACCCCTCACAAATTTTGCCGATGTAATGTTCATGAGAATCCCTAAATAATCCCGTTGTTGCTAATAAAAATCAAAACAAAACAAAACGGCCCGATTGCCCCAGATTTCTGCGATTTTTTAATTACCCGATTTAGTTCGGTTATCTTGCTTGCACAACATTTGGCAATTTTCAGCTATAGTTTTCCCTCCCTCATGCCAAGGTGTAATGTGATCTGCTTCCATCTCATCAATCTCAAAATGCTTTCTGCATTTTATGCAGACACCTTTCTGCCTCTCATACGCTTCACGCTTCATCTTATCGTTAAATGCGCGGATAGAAAGATGCCTTTCTTCTCCGGTCAGCACATAGGGATAGATGCCGGATTTCTTCGTTACATCTTCGTCCTGCATCAGCCGAGCAACTTCTGCCTCTAATTTCTCGGCGTTAAATTTCTTGCTCTTGAATTGGTTGTATAGCTCGCCCCAATTCACGCTCGCCATCTCTTTTCGATAGCCAGGGAAGGTCTTACGCACCCAAGCGATCACATTTTGGAAATAATTCCACAGCTCGTCAGCGCTTGGGTCGTGCTGATGCTTGGCCATGTAATCTTCAATTTTTTCACTGTTGATCCACGAAAGCGCAGTTTCTAAATATTCTTGCCTGATTGGCGAACCACTGATTAATTGTCCGCCATCGTTTGCCAACAGATAAGCCGCACAATTTGATTTACTAAATTTCAATTTGGCATCGGAGAGCCATGGCCCAGTATAAACTGCATTGCGAATTTCTTGGTCGGTCAATTTTTCTCCGGCGATGTTGATAATCCTAAACCAGTCCAGCCGCTCTTTGTCCGTACCTTCGCAGAAGTAAATCATTAGTTCATAATCCAAAATTTTATCCTGCTCCTCTTTGGTCAGATTATGAAAAAAGCGGTCGTTCAAGGAAAAATCGCCATTCACATATTGCCCAACGCTGATGGTACGCTGTTGACCGTCCAGCACTTCGTAGCCGCCATCTTCTCTTATCATCCAATACATCACATTCAGCGGAAAGTTGTTTTTGATAGTTTCTATCACGGCATTGCGTTGCTTTTCCTTGTATACAAACTCACGCTGATATTTTGGGCGAATATCAAGCTTGCCGCCATAAGCCACTACACCTTCCTCGGCGCTGTCTTTGTAGCCAACGATCACTTTGCGAATTGGGATTTTGTTTAGTTCAATTTTCATATTTAATTTTTTACTTTTTTATTTTTTATTAAAATGCGGGCATAGATTTCCTGGCCGCCTATTGTAAATCTCTTTCCATAATTTGGATTATCTTTGACATATCTATCAATACCAATAATTTCAAACTGCTTGGGGTTGTATTTATCAACAAATGTAATTGGAACACCCATTACACCTGAATAGTCCAGCGGAATATCATTGTATCTATTTACATTGATTGCATTATAGTCGTCATATTTAGGGTATTCTTCCGGACTATATTTTTTATATAAAGTCAATTCTTCATGACGTTTTGCGGTATCGAGATTGGTGAACCATAAAATTCTTCCCATGCTGAAATATTTCATACCATTTACGATTTTCTTTCTTGATTCTGTTGGTATATCGTAATCCATCGGAACCTGAAACCACTTTGTGCCACCATTATCGTAGCCGAGCCATAATTTATTTTCTTTGACATGACCAAAAATTTCTTTATAAGTAATGGCGTTCTGATCACCAAGAATCAAAAACTTTTTATCATATTCGATAAGCTGTGCGACATATTCACGGAACAAAGAAAATGGCGGATTGGTTACTACGATATTGGCTTGCTTCAGCAATTCTATGCACTCGTCACTGCGAAAATCGCCGTTGCCGTGCAGGGGGGTTGCAGTGTTTTTGTCGTGTTTTAGCAATTGCTCCACATCGTCAAGGTTTATCGCACCATCGCTGTTAATATCGGGTACTTCATTTATTTCAATTTTGTAAGGCTCTGCATCTTTAGGTTTTATGGATTTCAACCCTTCCATTTCAAACAAAGGCAACTGCCTACCTGCAATCGGTGATTTATTATAACTAGTGGTAATGAGCTTCTTGAGACCTAATTCATTGAAATTAGCAGCGAAATACTTAAAAAAATTACTTTCGAACGGATCGTCACAGTTACAGTAAACAACTTTACTACGAAATTGATCCTTGTAGTGCTTCAGCTCTTTTTCAATATCAACGAGCTGGGTATAGAACTCATCTTTCTTTGCCCGGCTTGCTTTGTGCAAATTTTTATTTGATGATTTATTATTCATAATTTTTATGGCGCATTTGATTAAAACGGCCTTGTCCTGCTTCGATTCAAAGTTGCCAATAATGCGGGGACGATGTCCCGAAATTAGAACCAAAAGGACGCCTTAATTTCTGGATTCTTAATACAAGTATACAAAAATTGAGGAAAATACATAAGGAACATCCGAAATCGTTCGATTTACCCAAAATCAACTTTTTAACTCCGAGTTAAGAACCTCCTTTAATGCAATCCCGTCTTTATTTTTCCATTCTAGCGGGCCAGAAGCAGATCTAGCTTGAATAATAGCGGCAGCTGCGCTTGGGCTATCAAATACATAATCATCGGTAAAAACTAACACCTTGCCATCAGCTACTAATCGTTTCATCTCAACCAATTCATCTTTGAGCTTTTTGTATGGATGATTTTTAAATGACTGCGTTTCCTCTAATGAAGCGGTAGAAAATTTCAGCACTTTCATTTTTCCATCTTCTAGGAGATGACCGGTAGCAATAACATCCGAACCTTTTTTGCAAATAAAAATAGAAGGGGCGACAGTATCTTTCCTAGAAATAAACTCGCTTTGCACAAATATGTCATAACCAAGAAGAGGCATTATGGTTGCAAGGTTTTCATAGAACATTTCCAGTCCGCTAACGTCTTCTTTTGGAACAGTTGGGATGCCTGGGTTATTGGCATTTTTCAAATTACATTTCCCAATTTTTTTGAGGCGTTCCAAACAAACACTTTCAAGATATTGAATCCCGGTTTTGGTTAATGATCCATCTTGGCTTACAAAAACAGCAACGTCCTGCCACCAATCCTTCTTATAGTCATGGTCTCTGATTCGTTCTTTAAAACCGTCAGCTTCTCCAACATATACATTAAGTAGCCCGCCCTCATCAGAACTTCCAATTAGGAAATAAACGCATGCACCGCTTTCAATCTCAGGCAGTGCAATAATCTCGTTTAAAGCATTGCGTGGACCACATACCGCTTTTCCACTCCATTGATCAATTCGAACCTCCCTTACACCTTTAGGTAAGCCTGCCGCAAGAAAAATTGTAATCTTTTTACCTTGATGCATGATTTTTCTTTGGTTTCAGAAGTAATATAAGCTCTTCTGATTTTACTCGTGATTTCTTAACTCTATCGTCCCTCAATTTCAATTTGTTGTTTCCGCCCAATGTACTAAATTTTCCCTTTACCACGTGCTTATGAATTCTACTCTTCTCGCTGATGTCAAACCACTTGCCCGCCATTTCGAGCACCTTGTCCCCCGAGAGGCCATTACTACATTCACCCTTAGGAAAAGTAAATATGACGGTAGTTTCCTTACTTGCCAATCTTTCGAGCAAGTTCTCAATTGCTTCCTGAGACTGACCTGCATTACTGAACGCTGATTGAGGACGCTCAGAAAGAGAAGGGTATCTACCCACTCCGTCAACTGGTCCGCATTTACCACGAGCGATAGTTTCGAGCACGTGATAGAAACGACTGTATTGGACTCCTGAATAAGGCGGATCAACGATTACCAAGTCGCCCTTTTTTAATTTTTTTATGAGCTTCTCGGCGTCGGATACTACGGCCACGCCCTTTATCTTGGCGTAACGAGGAGAGATTTCTCTCAAAGCAGTCCGACATGATTTAATCGGGTCGATAGTCCAAGAAACTTTAATGAATTTACCTGCACCTACTGTCGGTTGAAAAGGTTGAGCTGTATGACCAGGAGCAGCCGCGCAACGCGAAGCAGCAATAATAATTGCGGCCAAACACACGTTTCGATCGGGGGAATTTTTAGGAAGAAATTTTATAAGGTAGTCGAACATCAGTGCTTGCTTGGGGCTAAAGTAATGCCCACCATAAGCATTCCATACTGGTCCTACTGTTGACGTAGTTTTACAAAGTGTACGAGACTCGGATACCCATTTTTTTACATTTGAGGAATGATTGATATCGTTTCGTCTTGCCCTTGAGTACAGTTTTGACTTCGACAAGTTTTCATCTACCTTAAGTAGCCACTTTTCTTCCAGAGAAACCGTGTTCACTTCTTGCGTACGTCCGATAATAGCATCTGCCAGAACTACAGCATAATGCTGGAGATCTCCTGCTACGATTTCTTTATTGGAGTTTTCAGCAACAAACTGCACTATTGAACCGGCTCCGCAAAATGGATCAACAACTCTATTCGCAGAAGACAACTCCTCTCGGATAAGAACCCCGAGGCCGTTATTTAACATATAACGTTTTGAACCCATGTACTTCATGAACCTGTGGTCTGTCCGATTCCATTTGCAGTAGTGAGTTGGAAATTCATAAACTGAGTTGCAAAAGGAGGATTCCTATGCACATTCCAGAACCTATTATGGCCGCCCAATTCTTGATCAAGAAGATTCCTAAAACTAACGAGGCGATGATACGCGATCAATTGCACAGAATCGACATCGGGAAATCCGCTTATTTTTGGAATCGGCGGTGTCTGGAAGACCATCTTTGAGATGTGGTCGACTCGATTCTTCAATGCTTCTCTGTTTAGAGGCTGGAAATTGGGGTATTCGTATATGTGATCAAGATAATTTGCTCTATTTCGATGCCCCGCATCGGATGCGTCTTGGTTCAATGTATTTTTAGTAAAGAGAGGATCTGCGGAAAAGACCGGATGATCCTTCACTAGATCCCAGTACAATGCATGTTCTCCGCCTCCTTTTCCTGATTTCTTCTTTGTGAATTTACACACATATCTTCCGGATACATATGTAAGTTCTGTAGTTTGTGATTTGGAAAAAAGATGAAAATAACCAAGAAGATGTGCTAACCCGCGAACAGAATAATGACTGGAGTAGTAACCACTTACCGATGCCCAAATTGGACTTACTTCTGTAAGAGAAGTCGACACGAGGAAACTATGTACACTACGTAACCACATTTCTACAGCAGCGGTAGCAAAATATGAAGCATCTCGTGGAGTTAGGTTAATATTACGACTTGGGTTTTCCGCAGTTAAAGCGGGCGAAATATTTTTTAGAGTTTCCGAAAGCGTTGCTGGAGGAGGAAATGTATTCGCTGCTGCAACAGTATTTAATGGTCTAAACACTTCCCTAATTTGAATTCGTGTGGGCTCGTCAATAGTCATAAACTGCCTAGTTTAGAAGATATTTTTGCTCTGTTTCCTTCGGCAATTTTACTGCTGCGCTCAGGAGACATCTTGCCTACTTTCTTTGTGCCAAGAGCAGCAGCCCAGAGGGTATCTCTGAACCTGCCGATACCACCACTACCCAGATAACCCTTCTTTTTAAAATCCTCTTTGGCTATAAAGATTCCGTCTTTCATTAAGCCGGCGCGGGCCATCAGACCGCCCAGCCACTTTGTTAGTTTTGTTTTTGCATCTGCTGAAATGAAGACTGTACTTGTTTTATTTAAAGTCCATATGCAAGCAGGGAGAAGTGTCAGGAAAGAAACTAATACGCGACCTTGATAAGCTACATTGGTAGCGTCTAGTTTTTCCGATGAGATCACATCATGTTTCCGACCAGTTGCATCCAACCAAGCTTCTAAACACTGCGCAAGAAAAGCTGTTTGTTCCTCCAAGCTGGTAATCTTTGCTTTCAGCATGAACGGCAAAACATCTTCGATAGCAGAATTTAGAGTCGCAAGCGTTACCACATCCTTAACTCCAAATCTAATTCCTGGAATCTGGATCATTCCAACTAATGGACCGACTTCAAGCATGAGCTTCCGTCCAACATCTTGTGCACGCTCTTTATCATCCAGTGGACCTCTTTTACCTCGTGCCGTTGGAAACAAGTCCGCCACCAAAGAACGATCGACTTTCTTTTGATAAAAATTTACATCAATAAATATTTGAGCTTGATGACGGGGCGGCTTATTAGCCTCGTCGAGGTCTAGGAATATTTCTGCAGGGATTTCCCATTTTTCATTTGGTTTCTCTTCCCGAAGGATTTGCATCGCTAGATAAGCTCCATTGATTCTGTGTTGCCCATCTATAACCGAGAAGTGCAGATCTTTGCTACTTTCGTCAAAAATTAGGTTTGCCGCTCCCTTTCCTTTCTTGATAGGGATAATTTTGGCCCCATTTACATGGAGAAGCACATTAGAAAATGTCGGATACTCACTACGCTCAAAACCAACAACTGTTGGCACCTTAGGTGGCCATTCTCTCCCTGGTTCTAATTTTTTTGGCTCGTATATCTTTTTAAAATACTTATCGAGCTTAGTCGGGGCGTCGACAATTTCTGTTTGTAGAAGATAGGCTGCAATTTGAACAACCCTTTTCCAATCAAGAGACCTTTGAATGTCCTTCACCTTAACAGCATCTCGATGAGGAGTATGTGGCTGGCCTGGCCACCATTCCATCAATTTGACAACATCAAGCGCAGCCAGACAGTGTCCTACCTTCTTAAGGTCTGATTGGACGAAGGGGCTTTGAGGTACTAGAACAGATATCTCCTGAATGCTTTTTTTATTTGTCATATATACATACTAGCACTATCAGGATCCACTGAATAGTGGATCCTGATAGTCTTCGCGGACAACCGGACTATCTCAAACTGGCCCGGGGTCCAAGTTTCGAAACAGGTTC
The DNA here is from genome assembly GCA_023245235.1 of Candidatus Yanofskyibacteriota bacterium. GTDB lineage: Bacteria > Patescibacteriota > Minisyncoccia > 2-02-FULL-40-12 > GWA2-44-9 > JAHFKT01. Next base: position 77,776 of record JAHFKT010000001.1, on the reverse strand, counting down.
TTGGACATCTAGCAGAGACGCTGGGATTCGAACTACCCTGAATTTATCTCATTTTTTCTACCAACAACCAAATGGCTCACCCGCATGAGCCGCTTATCCAAAGCGTCAAAAATGCCCATAACAGCAACCTGCGGTGAAGGTGGGCTGGCGGAGGTTTAGAAGATTGATTATTGAGTTGGGGCACCAGTCATAGGCCAGAGCGAGGGCGGAGATGTCATCGCCTTTTTCGTTGACGGCCTGAACCATGACCGGTTCGGCCCGGCCGATGGCGTAGGCTACGGAAACGAGGCACTCTTTGGCCTTACCCTGGGCAACGAGCTCTTTAGCAACATGGCGAGCCATGTAGGCACCGGAGCGATCTACCTTGGTAGCATCTTTGCCGGAAAAGCATCCCCCGCCATGAGGAATGAGTCCGCCGTAGGTGTCGACCATTATTTTCCGGCCGGTCAGGCCGGTATCGGCCCCAAACCCGCCTTTCACGAACTTCCCGGTGGAATTTGTCAGTATTTCCACTCTGGCAATATCGCCTATGATTGGCTGTATCAGATGCTCTATCAGCGCGGCTCTTATTTCTTTTTGCGATACACCTTCGGTGTGCTGGGCGCTGACGAGAACGGTCTTTACTCTGCCATTTTCAACGGTCACCTGGGTTTTGCCGTCAGGCCGGAGCCAGGGCAAAGTGTTGTTACGCCGCAAAATTTCAAGACCTCTAGCCAGACGGTGTGCCAGCACAACGCCAAGCGGCAGAAACTCCGGCGTCTCGTCGGTGGCGTAGCCGTACATAATGCCCTGATCCCCCGCCCCACCATTATCAACCCCCTGGGCAATGTCCGGCGACTGCCGGACAATGTTGGTGATTATCTTGAGCTCGTCGGTGTAGCCGATGTCGGCATACACGTTCCGGGCAACAGCGGCGTAATCAATTTGGGCCTTTGAGGTTATCTCGCCGCCAATGACCAGAAGCCCATGGCTGCCAAAGGTCTCAACGGCCACGCGGCTGAACGGGTCCTGTCTTAAACACTCATCCAGTATCGCATCCGATATCTGGTCGCACACTTTGTCGGGATGGCCCGACGTAACGCTTTCCACCGTATATGTTCGCGGTATGAACATGGGTTTCGCCGTATTGAAGCAAAATATCTTCCCCCATGGAAAGATATTTTGCGAGAAGACAGCAATTATCTTTTCCCGTTGCGGGTCGGAATTGGCACCTTGAATGTTCAGGTTGCCGGCGGGTCATCGAGCCGAATCTCTGGCCGCACTCTTGATAACTATTCGGTTGTACTTCAATTCTATATAAAAGATTCCGGCACTGCAAATGCAAAGACCCCTAGTCGGGGTCTTGTTCTACTTCGGGATCGATACCCTGGACTCGGAGGAAGATGACGTCTTCCGGGGTGATGTTCCGTGAGTTCGGGTAGAAATTCCTTTTGGCCCGGTCAGCCATTAAGAGGACACTCTTCCATTCGTAGCACCGCCGGTCATACAAGCTCAGGCATTGCTCATACAGCTCCCGCTTCTCTTTTGCCGAACGGGGGCTCATTGGACTGTCGAGTATCCGCCTCATAGCCGGCCAGTCGCCGAATCCTATGTTCCAGCCCGGAGTTTTGAGCAGGAACAGCGCGCAGTCCTCAAGTCTTTTGAGTTGCTTCATGTTCCTGTCAGGGAAAGAGCTTTGTCTTTAGTATATGCCTTTTTACAGAGTTCCCTTAATCGCCACGCTAACGCGGGCGAGGGAACCCACTCCGAGAGATGCGTTGCAAATGTTCTGAAACGTGGTATTTTTCGGAAACGTTGTTTGAAAACAGGACCAGTCATGTGGCTCGCCAAACTCAAGAGAATGATGGACGAACTGCCCGAACGATATCTTCAACCGGAGGCAGGTGATCCGGAAGAACTGGCGCTGATACCGCCGGGTTCAAAACCCGTAAGCCAGCTGACGGAAGAAGAACAAAGGTTGGACGGCGTCTGCCGCCAACTATACGATATGGCCGAGCTCGAATTCGATGCTCACAAAGCTCTCCATGGCCAAGATGAAAGCACGCATCCTCCCGGAGCCTGCCTGAAGCACAACGCACAGATGCGGCTCAGGGAAGAAGAGATGGAGCTGGTCTGGGGCATTCTCATGCGTTCATTGAACGAACGGCTCGGATTCGAGAATGATCATGTCGTTGACGGCCATGACGTCTATGCCATTCCCTCTATTTTGACGAGTGGAGTGGTAGTGCGGGATATCAGGGACGTGCTGGAAGAGCTTCCTGACGATGTGGACATTCCCGGATTCCGGGGCTGGCCCGAGAATGAGAGTTAATATGGTTCTTCCTATCAGGACACTGACCGGCCAGAAGGAGATCAAGGAGATGCTGGCCTCTGTTATTGCCGCCTTGTGTGATACCGATCTCATCGAAGAGGTTCGGGTGTTCCATGACCGCGTTATCGTTCCGGCCCTAGCCGATTACAGCCGAGTGCTGGATTACGACCAGGTCGGAGAGAGCGCCTTTCGGTGTAAGTACAAGCCGATGGTGGAGCTGGCCCTGCTTGAGATAAAAGCCGCCGCCACAACCCCAGGATGGACGGTCGCGATGCGCAAAGCACGCATCGCCGAAGTTCTGGACATGGCCGGGTTCTAACCCGGCCCTTTTTATTTTCCGAAAGCGGAGCTGTTTGACTTTAAACCTGGCCCGCTCATAATTTATATGCGTACTTTCACAAAAGAAAGCTAGATAATGAAGCGATACATTGCTGTCGCCGTGTTCCTGATGGCATTTCTGGCGGTCATCCCGTCTCATGCCGATGAAGGAATGTGGCTCCTGAGCCAGCTTCCCAAAGATTATCTCAAACAGCACTACAACTTCGATGTTACTGACGATTGGGTCCGGCATGTCCAGCTCAGTTCGGCCCGCCTGCCCAATTGTTCATCTTCGTTCGTATCATCCGACGGCCTGGTAATGACCAACGGTCATTGCGCCGAATCGGCCGTCGAGGCCTTGAGCACTCCGAGCAATAATCTCTATGAAAAGGGCTTTTACGCCAAGACATACGCCCAGGAGCTCAAGACCGACCGTACGCTCCGGGTATTGATGACTACCTCCGATGTGACCAAGCGGGTCACCGACGTGGTAGCCGAAAACGGTTCCGATCTCGTGGCCGCGCGCCAGAAAGTCATCGCCGATATCCAGAAGACCTCCTCGGAGGCCTCCGGCCTCGCCTGTGAAGTAGTCGCCCTCTATCAGGGCGGACAGTACCACACCTACTGCTACAAGCTCTACAAGGATGTCCGGCTGGTCTTTTCTTCCGCGACCAATGTCTGGTCATTCGGCGGTGATGCCGATAACTTCGAATATCCCCGCTACACCATGGACGTGGCGTTCTTCCGGGCGTACGAGAACGATAAACCGGCCTCGACCCCCGAACATTTCAGGTGGTCACGCGCCGGAGCCGCCGAAGGCGAGCTTATCTTTGTAGCCGGCCATCCCGGCAGTACCAAGCGGCTTCTGACCGCTACGGCCTTGAAAACCGAGCGTGATGTCAGGGCCCCATTTCTGCTCGATGTATTCAGGCGCCGTGAGCTTACGCTCCAGCAGTTCATGCTTCGGGGCAAAGAACAGCGTCGCATCGCTCAGTCCGACCTCTTCAGCTGGCAGAATTCCCGCAAGCTGTATGCCGGCAAGATCCGGGGTCTTCAGGACCCGCGCCTCTTGGCGTCCAAGCAACTCTGGGAAGACAAGATCTTCCAGGATTTCAAAGATGAGCATGAGGCCGCCGACAAGGTTGCAACGGGATTGGCGATGATCGGCAGTGCCCAGACGCAGATCCGAAAAGATTACGTCCGCATCATGCTGCTCAATAGAGGCCTGGGATTTGATTCCAGGTTGTATGGCTACGCCCAGAGTTTGGCGGCGGCCAATCAACAGGCCGCCAAAGCGGTATTTGAAGCAAGAGCCCAGGAACCGCCTATCAACCGCGAGTATGAAGTGGCCAAACTGACCGACTCCTTAACCCATCTCGTGGAATTCCTCGGAGCCGATGATTCGCTCATAGCAGGCCTGATGCGCTATGGCAGCGGTCCTGCCGATATCGCCCATAAACTTGTGTATGGCACGGCATTGGCCGATGTGAACGCTCACCGAGCTCTGGTTCAGGGGACGACGAGTACTCCCGACCCGATGGTCAACTTTGCCGGTTTTGTCAGATCGCAGGCAGAGCCTTACAGAGGCCCGTACAATAAGGCCGTTCAGGAAGAAGCGAACGGCTATGGTTATCTGTCAGGCGGCTTGTTTCAGGGCTATGGCGCCACCGGCTATCCCGATGCTACGTTTACCTTGCGGCTGTCGTTCGGGACTATCGTCGGCGAGAGGCAGTCCGGCATTCCGCCGTTCACGACCATTGGCGATGCCTACCGGCATGCCGCCGAGTTCGATAACGCGGGAGATTACAAACTACCGGCTGAATGGTCGGATAGAAAGAAAAAGGTCGACCTCAACACCAGACTCGACTTTGCGTCGAACCTCGATATTACCGGCGGCAACTCCGGCAGTCCGGTCTTCAACCGGAACCGCGAGATCGTCGGCATCGTCTTTGACGGCAACCTCGAAAGCCTTGTCAGCGACTATGACTACAACTATTCGGCTCGCTCCAGAGCCGTGGCCGTCCATTCTTCGGGAATCCTCGAGATCCTGAAAAAGATCTATCGCGCCGACCGGCTCGTCGACGAGCTGAAACGGCCATAACCGCGCGAAGCGCGGTTTTTAGTTTCCACTAAATCTCCCCACGCTTTGCCTCTCCCATTTTTCGCGGCTTCCTCTCGGATTGTTTCTACTCGCTTTTCCTCATTTCTCCGACCATCCGGCGATAACCCTGTCAGGCAGTCCGCCTGACATCCCGGCCCGGTTCCCGGAGAACTATCGTCAAAGCTCGTGAAACAGGGCCGAACGTCCAGATGCTTAAAAACGGGAGAGGCACCGCGCAGTCCTGAGTCGATCTTGGTTGCCAAGCTAATGAAGCCCAGACCGTCTCCCGCGGCAATTGAGACCCGACGGTTGGCATGGTCGAGGCAGTATAATAATCGGGTATTGCCGAGCAACCGTTGGGCAATTTTAGGGGAGGTCACTGCGCTGGAGTGACCGGACCCGGCCGCGGAGGTGGTCTGGGTGGAGCATTTTTGGAATGAAAGAACTCCGCCATGAGGCGGAGTTCTTTTGGAGACCAAGCGAGCGATTATTTCTTGTGCTTCTTGGCGAGGGCCTTTTTCATCGAAAATACTTTTCTGCGCTTGAGTAAGGTATCGAGTTTCATGTTGGAATGTACCCCGAAATGAACATGGTACTTTTTCTCAATAGTACCGACCTTGGTATCGCCGCGCTTTTCGCGCAAGGCACCATCCTCGTCCCGACCGCGCTTTCCCTTCATTCCGGGAGCGTCCCCCTTCTTGTGTTTGTGTTTTTTCATATGATAATTCTAGCTCCGCTATTATTTCTGACAAGAGGAGGTTAGGCGGACCTATCCGGCTGAGGCAAAATATCGCCTTTGGGCACGCGGGCGCGGAGGTGAGAATAGATCCTCATCTGCATGGCTCCGCCGAATATGGCCAAGATACCCCCGACAATGAAAACCGTGTGGAATCCGAAATGAGAGGCCAGGAAGCCTCCGCCCGCGGCCGCACCGGCGGCGCCAAGACCGATCGAGACCGAATCCAATGTCCATTCAAAGCTTTCCTGCAATTTATCCAGGTGGCGGGAGAAAATAGCGTACCAGGGCGGGGCAACAAAGGCGATACCGACACCGTAGATGGCCTCGATGAGATAGATATGGCTAACCTGAGTGGCAAAAAGATACAGGAACGGCACGAGGGCAATGAGGACACTGCCGAACATCAGGGAATAGAAGTCATCGTATTCGCCGTGGTTCCTGTCCAGAAGCTTGGCCAAGGGCAGTTCGACGGCTATCTTGAATATCTGGACGATGGCGGCGCCAAAACCGACGACCTCAAGCGTGCCGCCGGTGACCTGCTTGGTGACGAAGATGGCGAACACCGGCGCGAACACGCTGAACCCGGCATTCACAAAAAAATCCGACAACACGAGATAGCGGATGGTATGGCTGATCTTCATAGGTAATATTCTACCAAATTGAAAAGGCCGCGACTAGTGTCGCGGCCTTTTACCTGTCCCGGATGCTGTATGCGAGAATATCAATAAGCTTTTTCAAATTACAGTTGCGGGATGCCCCAGCCGGAGGCGTCGTCGTCGCCATGCGGCAGGATATCCTGCGAGAATTTATGCAGAATGTCGCGGGTGGCAGCGGCCGGATTTTCAGCATCCTTCTGCCAGTACTTGGCGGCCAGACCGGCAAGATGAGCGGCGGCCATCGAGGTGCCGGACTGCGTCGAGTAACCGCCGTTGATCCATGTCGATTCCACATTCATACCCGGCGCGGCAAATTCGATATCGCCCGGTTCGGCTGTATACTCGGTATCGGTTGAGTTCAAACCGCGGGCCGACCAATCAGGTACGGACATAATGTCATCGAGCGCGCCGACGCTTACGGTACCGGGATCGGCGGCGGGATAGTCCAAACTGCCCGAATACGGCCCGTCGTTGCCGGCAGCGGCTACGACCATGGCATTTTTGGCGGCTGCATAGGAAATGGCGTCGTCAATAAGCGGGATATCGGTATCGGAACCGGCGGTGAGAACAACGATATTGGCACCATTATCAACGGCGTACCGGATAGCGGCGGCAACATCATCGGCAAAGCAGGTGCCGTCACTGAAACATGCCTTGTAAGCAAAGATACCCGTTCCCGGGGCCATGCCGTAGATGCCCTTGGCATCGGAGCCGCCATCAGCCGCGATGATGCCGGCAACATGAGTGCCATGGCCGTTATCGTCATCGCACGTACCGTCGGCCAAAGCGAAAACGCCCGAAAAATCCTCACAGGACCGGATGCGGGCTTTCAGATCAGGATGGTTTGTATCAACGCCGGTATCAATGACGGCAACATTGACGCCATCGCCGCCCGAAGGCAGATCATCGGCGGCCAGCGATGTGCCGTACATCATGCGGACGCCCCACGGGATACGGTCGACCGGGGCCGGAGGCGCTGCCGGCTCGATGACCTCGGTTGCCAGGATATTCAACTTTTTTACGGGTTCGACGCTGATGCCGAAGAACTTGGCCAGCCACAGCTGCTGATTGGAAAGGTCGGCCGAAAAACCGCCGTCAAAGACATTACGGGCCTGAAAGGACCTCTGCCAAAAATGGGAGGTTGTCTTAACAAAATAGCGGCTGTCGTCAGTCGCCCCAAGGGCGACGCCAGCCGTCAGCAAAAGAGACGCAAATACCAAGCAAAATAGGGCTTTATTTGTACTCATTTGGGTAAGCCTAAATATAGCATAAAGGGGGCCTTCGGGCAATCCACAAGGGGCGCTCGCTCGCCCACTCGGGAACAACCGGTTTCCGCCACTGTTTTACCCTCGATCTCGTCATTATGGTGAACAAAATCGGGTACCCCGTCGAAGCCATCCGACCCCATATTTGTTACCGCCATAATATCCTCAATTTCGGCAAGAACAGTATGGCGTCACCCGAATTGTTCCCGAGTGGGCATGGCTCGCTTTATTTGAGAAGGCCGATCGTCAGAGTGAGAAGATTGGCAGAGGCATCGCTTAATTTAGACCGGCCAAAAAGCGAAGTTTAATTTTGGTTGAACCGGCGGGTGGCGAAGATGGCGGTGATATACGCGCCCAGGAAGAAGAGGAGGCCGAAGAAACAGGGCGTCAGCAACGGGAACACGCCGGGACTGCAGCTGACCGGAATGGCGTTAGAACCGAAAAGTTTATAATAATCGGCAAACTCGTAGGAGACGACGGAGCCGGCAAAGAAGACGCAGAACAGGAGGAAGTTGCGGAGATAGCGTTCGCCAATCGGACTCGGAGACCGGAAGACGGCGAGCGACCAGAACAACGCAAAAAGGAACGCGAGCGAGCCGTAGAAACAGGCGGTAGCGAGCGGATTCGGTATCGTACAGTCGCGGAAGCGCCAGAATGTGCCGTAGGCGGCATAAAAGTTACCGAACTGGGGAATGAGCTTTGACCAGGCGAAAACGGTGCCGCCGGCCAATAGCAACGACTGCCAGAGGAGAAGATTATTCTTTGTCGGCATACATATATCATGCCACTTTAAAATACCCCGGCAACATTCCGCAGGTGCATAACACAAAGCAAGGGACTAGTCGCCGATGAAGTAGTCGATGCCGTCGCGGATGCGCTCGGAAAGACCGCGGAGCATCTCCATCGCATAGAGCGATTGGATGAACTTGGAGCGGAAAATGACCTTGAGGATATAGATAACGGCAATGGCGGCGGCCAGGAAAACCACGATGTAGAGGGCGTTGGTGACCTCGAAGAACTGCTTGTAGCTCTTGCCGAAGGCATAGCCGATGAAGAACATGATAGACACCCAGCCGACCGAGCCCAAGAAGTTGTATTTGCTGAATTTCTTGAGATCGTATTTGAACGAACCGGCCATGATAAGCGTGGCGATGGTCAGCGACCAGGTCAGCTTGGTAAAGATGATGGCCCGGCCGCTGTAGCGCTGGAAATAGCGCTCCACGATCTCGATGATCTTGCGGCTCTTGGGTTTACTGCGGCCCCACTTGTCGATGGGTTTGGCGCCGGCGTAGTACCCGACGGCGTACCAGGCATAACCGTTGAGCGTTTCGCCCAGAATGCAGAGCAGAAAGATCGGCAAGAACGAGATGGAGCCGATAGAGGCCAAAAATCCGCCGAGAATAATGGTGTTCATGCCCTCGATAGCCGCTCCCAAGAACAGGAACACATGCTTGTGCTCGATGATGAACGGGAAATTGAGCTGCAGCCAGTGAAAGAGTGCTTCCATTTATTTATACTTCTTTAGGACTTTAAAATCTTCCGCCAGAGTATCTTTTAGACTGCGGTTGTAAATAGTGGCAGCCGGATGGTAGAGCGGAATAATGGTGACCGTGCCATATGAGGTTTTTGCCGTAAATTCTTTGCCGTGCATCTGGCTGATGGACTTTAACTGATCCTGAAGGCCGAAGGCACGCATGACGTAGTCCATTGAGAACCGACCGAGCGTGGCGATGACTGCGGGCCGGATGATATCGATCTGGCGATCCAGGAAGGGCCCGTAGGCCGTGATCTCTTCGGGCAGCGGGTCGCGGTTCATGGGCGGCCGGTCTTTGACGATATTGGTGATATAGACATCGGGCCGGTGGATACCGACCGACTCGAGCATCTCGTCAAGCAATTTGCCGGCGGCGCCTACAAAGGGCCGGCCGGTGGCGGCCTCATTCTTACCGGGCGCCTCCCCGATGAACATGATATGGGCGTGATGGCTCCCCTCCCCGATGACCGGGAAAACTTTGTTTTTAACCCGCTCGGCATAGAGCGGGGACTTTTTGAGCGCAATAACCTCGTCTTTTATCTTCCGCAAGGGTTCGGTTCTATCGTCAGACATAGACTCCATGGTAGTAAAAAAACAAAAAAGGGGCAAAGCCCCCTATTACAGAACAACGGTAGCGCTAAAGACCGTCCGTCCTGATAAGCTCGAGTGAGACGAGCATCGTCGTCAGGCCGATCTCCATCGGGTCGGCAGCGGTAGCAAAGCACAGCACCGAGCCGGCCAAGAGACGCGGCAGAACGTACACGGGTCCGATGAAGCCGCCCTGATAAAGCCGCCGGCCGGCCATATCTTTATCCGGATTCACTCTCCAGACATTCACGAGCGAGAGCCTGGGGTCAACGGCTTCAAGGATGAGCGTGTTCGTCTGCGTATGAACGAGTACGATATCGCCCGGATTGAGATCCGGGACCGCCAGCTCGTCATGCTGAATTGAGCGCGCATGCTCAAGCTCCCTGATGGATGATTCGGTCGCGGTCGGTAAAAAGAACTGCTGGGCACTCACAACGGAAGTCATAGTCATGTAATGCTCCGATATTATACAGGATAACTGCTCAGCCGTCAAAAGACCGCACCGGCTTCCGCACCGGCCAGAAGCCCGAGCGTGAGCCAGAAAATGAGACGGCCCGATTGGATGGTCCACAGGAAATGATCGAACAGGCCGAAGACCAGTATCGAGGCGATGATGAGTCCGAAGGAAAAATGATACATCCGGCTGAATCCGAGCCGGCGGTAAAAATCATAGAGCAGCAGAGCCACAAACAGCAGGAACAGCGAAATGCCGGCCACGCCGGTCTCCGAATAGATGAGGAGATAGATATTATGGACCGGCTGATAGAGGTCGTGGCGGAGATGAAGATCCTGCTTCAGAAGCCAGGGCACAAAGTTGCCCAGGCCCAGGCCGAACCAATGGGGCTGAGAGGCCAGCGATTCCCGGTTATACAAAAGACGAAGCTGGACGGCTTCATCAGCATCCGATATGACCGCCCGGTTGGCGACATACGGCCAGTACACGGCTGAGAACATGATACCGACGACCAGGGTGACGAGAAATATCTTCAGTCCGCGCGGACGCAGTTCGGGCTTGTCCCAGAACTCGGCTCTGAACCGCGGGTACCAGCGGATAAGGCAGGTCCGCACAATGAATGTAAGCAGCCACAGGGCCAGGATGACCCTCGAGAACGTCAGAAAGAATGCCCACAGCGTCACGGCATGGAAGATATACCACCACCACTGGCGCTTGTGATAGATGGCGACCGAATAGAATGCGCCGAGAGCCAGGAACAAGTACGCGGCCAGGACATTGGAATGCGGCGTCGTGCCGTAGGCCCGGATGGTCTTTACGCCATCGACATAAAAGGCGGCGATGCCGGTCATGGTCGGATTCAATACACTCTCGCCCAGATATTTCAAGCCCAGATCGGCCTGGGTCATGAACTGAATGATAGCGATGACCGATTGGAAGAAAGCGCCCGCTACCAGAACGATGAAGCCGGCGGTCATGTCAAAACGCTTCAGGGCATAGTCTTTGACGTAAAAATAAAGGAGCACGAACTCGATGAGCTTGGCGAACTGGAACCAAGCCGTCCCGACGTCGATGGCGTTCCTGATGGAAATGCCGGCGGCGGCAACGAAGGCCAGGAGAAACCAGTCGGCCCGCTTGAGCACGATCGGCTTGCCTGCAAATGCCCAGAACAGAAATAAAATGATCAGCAGGATATCAGTTGCATAGATATATGTCGCCTGCCATTCGATGAAGTTGAACGGTTCGTAGTGAAAAATATGCCGGAGCGAGATGGGGATGGCAAAGAGCAAAAAGTAAAATATCCGGTTTTCGAATTTCTTGAGCATGGTCACCTGATAAAGATGAAGTAAACGACCCCGCTTGAAAGAATGAACATCACGAGATACAACAGCCAGGTCGGGATATTGAGCGAGTACTCGGGAACACGGTTACCCTGGGACTTCGCCCGGGCATAGAGGAAAACAATGAGAACCTGTTCCAGCCCGATCGATACGCCACCGGCGAGACTCACGACATCAACGAACGTACGGATGCCGGCCAGAAACAAAAGCATCGGCGGTACGATGACCAATAACCAGGAATTGAACCTTTTGATCCCGAAATCGAAATTGAATATCTCGATCATGCCCGACGCGAGCATCATGAATGAGGTCATGACGGCAAGAATACCGAATACCGCACCGAGGGTGGTAATAGTGCTGCCCAGAAATCCGTACAGTCCGGATATCGCATCAGGCGTGGTGGCGGTGCCGGAGATACCGACAACCGTAGTCGTGAACAGCGCGTAGAGTCCCGCGGCTATCAGCACCGCGGTCACGATGGCCTTGGGCATCTTCCCCTCTTCTCCCCGCAGAACTTCGCGCTGCATCGGAATGGCAACGATGCCGGCAAAAGCGAACAGGATCACGCCATAAGGCAAAGACAAATAACCATGATCGAAGCCGTGAAAATGAGCCGGATCAATGGCACGAAAGCCGGCCGCAAAGATCAACGCGACCACGGCAATGAAAAGGCCGCTGAAGGAAAGTTCGAGCCAGGAAACGGTTTTCAGGCCGCGAAGCACGATAAGGGAGAGTACGACACCGAATACAATGCTGTATGTCTCCATCGGCGTATAAAAAAAGGGTGACAAGAGCGTGGTCAGGAAATCACCGGAGATGATGATATATGCCAGAAGCCCGACATACCCGGTCAGGACCGAAGTGAAAAAAACTACCTTGGAGAACGTCGAGCCGAGATAGCGTTTGGTATAGCCGAGCATCTGATGCTGTTCGTGCGTCCGTAAAACAACCTCGCCGTACATGAGATCGACCATGAGCGTCGACAGACAGATAAGGACCAGAAAGCCCATGCCGAACCAGAATCCCGATTTGGAAAAAGCGTACGGCATACCGAAGATACCGACGCCGACCATGGCGCCGACCAGTACACCGACGGCATAGAGGAATTTTTTGTGAGTACCCAATAAACTCATTGAATCAGTATACCGTATGACCTGGTAAATCAAAACGGTCCCGACAGCTGTCGGGACCGTTTTGATCCGATCTACCGGAGAGCGACTTTGAGTACATCGTCCATCGTTTTGGCAAAGATGAACTTGATGACCTTCTTGATCTCTTTGGGAATTTCCTCCATGTCTTTCTTATTCTCGGCGGGGGCGACAATGACCTTGATGCCGGCCCGGTGGGCGGCAAGCACTTTTTCTTTCAGGCCGCCGATCTCAAGCACTTTACCGCGGAGCGTGACCTCGCCGGTCATGGCAACTTCTTTGCGTACGGATTTCTTGAGAAACATCGAAACCAGCGCCGTCGTCATGGCGATGCCGGCTGACGGGCCGTCTTTCTTGATACCGCCCGACGGCACATGAATATGGATATCGTCCTTACTGAATGCCTCCTTGACCCCGTGGCGGGCGGCGTATGCGCGGGAGAAGGAAAGCGCCGCCTGAGCCGATTCTTTCATGACCGAACCGAGCTGGCCGGTCAGGGTAAGCCGGCCGGAACCCGGCATCTTGGCTACTTCGATGGAGAAGACCTCTCCGCCGACCGGAGTCCAGCCCAGGCCGGTGACAACGCCGATCTCATCCTTGGTCTCCGCGACCTGGTGGGTATATTTAACGGGACCGAGATATTTATGGATGGCCTCGGTACCGATGGTCACGGTTTTGGTCGAGGGTGATTCCACGAGCTTGCGGGTCACCTTGCGAATGATGGAACCGAGCTGACGCTCCAGTTCGCGCACGCCTGCTTCGCGGGTATGGTTGCGGATGACGTCATGCAACGCGGCATCCTGAAACACCAGCGAACGCTTCTTGAGACCATGATCTTTATAAAGTTTCGGCAGCAGGAAATTCTTGGCGATATGGAATTTTTCATCTTCGGTGTATCCGGGAAACTCAATGACCTCCAACCGGTCGCGCAGTGCCGGCGGAATGGTGCCGAGCTGGTTGGCGGTCGCAACAAACAGTACATCAGACAGATCGAACGGTACTTCCAGGTAATGATCGGAGAACGCGTGATTCTGCTGGGGGTCGAGAGCCTCAAGTAAGGCCGAGGACGGATCGCCGCGGAAATCCATGCCGATCTTGTCGATCTCATCGAGCATGAATACCGGATTCTTCACTTTAGCGCTATGGATGCCCTGGACCAGCCGGCCGGGCAGTGCGCCGACATACGTGCGGCGATGGCCGCGGATCTCGGCTTCATCGCGCACGCCGCCGAGCGACACGCGTACAAATTTGCGGCCGAGCGCCTTGGCGATAGACTGGCCGACCGATGTCTTGCCGGTGCCGGGCGGACCCACTAAGCATAAGATGGGGCCTTTTAGTTTCCCGACCTGCTTCTGGACGGCAAGATATTCAAGGATGCGCTCCTTCACTTTCTGGAGTCCGTAATGGTCCTGGTTCAGAACTTTCTCGGCTTCTTTGAGGTCTATCTTTTCCTTGGTCTTTTTTGACCACGGCAGATCGACCAGCCAGTCAAGATAGGTGCGGATATATGAAACTTCGGGATTGAACGAGGGCATCTTGGCCATTCGGCTCAGCTCTTTGAGCGCTTTCTCTTCGGTGTCTTTGGGCATTCCGGCGGCGTGGATCTTGGTCTTGAGCGTATCGGCTTCGCCCTTCTCGTCTTCGACGCCCAGCTCTTTTTCGATGCTCTTGAGCTGTTCGCGCAGGAACAGTTCCTTCTGCATCTTGCCGATCTGCTTCTTGGTCTCGCGGGTGACATTTTTCTCGGCTTCGAGGATCTGGACCTCGCGCCCGAGGTACATGTTCAGCTGGCGGAGAACATCAAGCATGCTCTCTAACTCAAGGATGCGCTGCTGATTCTCTATCTCCAGGTTCAAATTGACGGTCATGAGACTGACCAGATGCTCCGTGTCCTTGAGCTGCGACATCATATAGATGATCTCGGGCAGCATGGTCGGGAACGAACGGGCTTCGGAGATCGTGCGGAACTGCTCGATGGCGCGGCGAAGCATCGCCTTCTCGTCAGGACTGTCCCGGAGGATAAGTGAAAGCGGTTCGGCCTTGGCCCGGAAGAAGGGCTCCTCGGTGACGATATTTTCGATACGGGAACGTACCAGGCCCTCAACATCTATCTTCGAAGACCCGTCCGGCAGCTTGAACACCGAAACGATACGGCCGATGGTGCCGACATGGTACAGATCATCCCGGGAGATATCGTCGTAATCGTTCTTCTGGGTTACGAACAGGGCCAGGCGATTATGAGCCAGCGCAAAATCAAGCGCTCCTACGGATTTGGGCCTCTGGATGATGATGGGGACGACCATCTTCGGGAAGAGGACGGTGTTCTTGAGCGCGATGACCGGCAGTTCTTCCGGTACGATGATATTATTTACCTTGAATTCCGACATAATGGTGCTTATTGTACAACAAAATTTTTATCAGGTCAAATTCGGGTGATGCAATGCCTGATCAGTAGAAGAAATCGTCGCGGACAGGGGCGTTTTTGACGATCTCGAATGCCTCCTGGGCGGTATCGACGATCGTGTACAGCTGCATATCGGCCTCGTCGATAGCCTTCAGTTTGGTAAATATTTCCTCAAAGATCCAGTTTTGGATCGGGGTCCAAAACTCTTTGCCAACCATGACCACCGGTATCTTGTCGGATACCTTTTTGGTCTGGATAAGGGTCAGGATCTCAAATGCCTCATCGAGCGTACCGAGACCGCCGGGGAAAAACACATAAGCCCGCGCGGCATAAGAAAGCATCAGTTTTCTGACGAAGAAATAATGGAACGCGCTGCTCTCTTTTACGAACGGGTTGATGCGCTGCTCCATGGGCAGCTTTATGTTCAGACCGATAGATACCCCGCCACCCTCTTCAGCGCCCTGGTTGCCGGCCTGCATAATACCCGGCCCCCCGCCCGTCACGATACCGAATCCTTCTCCCGCCAGGAGTTTGCCGAGAGTGCGGGCCTCTTCATACCAGCGTTCCCCGGGCTGGAACCGGGCCGAGCCGAAAAACGTTATCGTTTTCTGATAGTCAGCCAGGAACTGCCAGCCGTCGATAAATTCCGCGATAATGCGGAAGACCCGCCAATGAAGCGAAGCGCGGAAATCTTTTTTCTCCCGAAAGACCGGCAACTTCGAGGCCGGTACGTTCATGGTACCCTCCACGGGCGTCATGGCCGGTTGAGACTGCTTCGGATCGGGCATCGCTTCCGGGCCGGCTGAAACCGAAATTCCATCCAGTTCTTTGTTTGGGTTTTGAGATGAATTCATGTCTGTATTATACAAAATCTGAGAGAAATCAACAGAGGATAACCCTGTATCAGGATCAGAGTTCGACCTCCTGGCCGGGAGTAGGAGCCATGGCGGGAACACCGAGTTGCTGGGTGACCCTGAGGGCTAATGTATCAGCCGATTCAATTTCGCCCTGCACAACGAATACCTGTTTGAGATGACCGCCGGCTGCGCCCTGGGCGAGCCATTTCATCAGTGTCGGCTGGTCGGCATGGGCCGAATAACCGCCGATCGCTTTTATG
>JAHFKT010000001.1:48032-61791 GCA_023245235.1 Candidatus Yanofskyibacteriota bacterium | reverse complement strand
TTCACCGGCACGGCTTCGCCAAGGATCTTTACCGATTTGGCGCCGTCCAATATCCTGCGGCCGAGCGTACCCTGGGCCTGGAAACCGATGAACAGGATGGTGGAATTCGGGTCCGGCAAATACCGGTGTTCGTGGTGAAGGATGCGGCCGCCGGTGGACATGCCCGAACCGGCGATGATGATCTTAGGCCGGGGCACGTCGTTGATCTGCTTCGATTCTTCGGTCGTGCGCATGTATTGGAGACCGGGGAAATTGAACAGATCGTCCCCGAAAGAGATAAGATAGACCGCGTCTTTATTAAAGTAGTCGGGATATTTCTGATAGACCTCGGTCAATTTTATGGCTAACGGCGAATCAACGAAAATGGGCACATCGGGGATCTCTTTCTCGTTATGCATATTATTCAATTCGAACAGGAGCTCCTGGGTACGTTCGATGGCGAATGACGGGATCATCAGTACGCCGCCCCGAGTGATAGTGTCTTTGACGACACTCCGCAACTCCTCCCGCCGCGTAGCCCGGTCTTCATGGATGCGATTGCCGTAGGCCGACTCGATAACGATATAGTCCGCATCGACGGGATATTCGAAGGGCCGCAAGAGCGGCGTCGGCGGATTGCCCAAGTCGCCGGAGAAGTAGATCCTCTTGCCCTCGGCCCGTATCTCCACGATCGTAGAGCCGAGAATGTGCCCGGCATCGTGGAGGATGGCCTGAACCCCGGGACCGAGGTCGATCGGCGTTCTATAGCCGACTCCTTTGGCCAAGCCCATGATACCGATCAGATCATCCTGCGAGAATAATGCTTCGTGCTGTGATTTTTTGGCTTCACTGGTAAGAAGCGCCAAGTTATCGGGCAATGCGATCCAGGTCATATCAAGCGTCGGCGGCGTCGCGTAGACCACGCCCCGGAACCCTTCTTTATATAACTTCGGCAACCGGCCGGTGTGGTCGGCATGGCTATGGGTCAGGAAAACATAATTGACCAGAGACGGGTCGTATGCGAACTTTTCGTAATTTCTCATCTCGGCATCGGATGAACCCTGGAACATACCGCAATCAACGATAATACGAAGACCCCCTACCTCCAGAAGGTAGTTCGAGCCCGTCACTATTTGTGCTCCGCCGTAAAAAGTAATTTTCATATTGAGATGAGTTCTTATTTGAATATCAGGAGTGCGACCACATAGCCGATAAGGCTCATCGTCGCGATCGGCGGCAGCGCCGCCATCGCCTGCCTGGTACGCTGATTGGCGAACAACAGGTGTGTTACGAACACCCCCAATACCGCAAAGACCGCTACCACGGCCGCTTCGATAAGCGATTGCCGCATGACCGAACTGGCAAAAATTATCGGCAGACCGATATCGCCGGACCCCAGGATCATGAACTGGTCGCCGATCTGGCTTTGGGCTTGTCCGCGATGGGTCATGAATGACCGCCAATCGGACGGGATCACGAAGCCGAAGATCGCGCCCGATTGGATCATGCTCCGGGCCATCTGAACCATATGCCTGGTCTTGTATACCGCAATAATATCATAGAAGGACAAGACCACCAGTGCCGCCACCGCGACGGTCGGCGTGATGCTCAGGCCCAGGACGGCGCTGATACCGGCCAGAGCGATGATCATGGTGATATCGTGCACGAGTACATTCCGCCAGGATAGAAACAGGGTCAGCAGGATGAAGCTGCCGAGGACATCCCACGGAGGCAGGATAAAAGATCCGAGAACGATCTGGGCGCCGGACAGGATTATCAGTATCAGGAATAACCAGAACGTGTACCGGGCCAGCGAACGAAAACGGGTCACGATCAGAAAGAATGCGATCAGGACCGATAAAAAAACAATGTCTGAAAGAGAGAATGCCGGAGCCTGGATGATCGGCCATGCCGAGCTTATGGCGGCGTAGCGGTACGCCGTGGCCAATCCGATGACCATGGTCGCTCCGAACAGGATCATTTCCTTCAAAAAAAGATTGAACCGGAGCTCCATAAGATCTAATAGCTCAGCCAGGGCCGGTCAGGATACTGCTGGACGAGATAGCGGTAGCCCTTGCCCTCCGGCACTACGGTGTGAGTGTCATTGACCCATCGGGCAATAATCTGCCGCTCGGTCGAAGTTATCGTCCTGACACGCGTCTGAGATGCATTCAGTTCGATGGTGTCGGAGTCATAGTTACTGATGGCGACAAACAGAACGCCGATCATAAAACACGTCACGATGACCAGAAGTGCCGCTCCGAGCCATGACTCCACCTGCATGGTAAGTCCGAGTTTCATGTATAGATACAGTATAGCAACTATCGCACAATGATACTACCGCCCTGATCGGTATTATGGCTGTTCTGATAGCTGAACGTACCCCTCGCGGCGAATGTGAACGAGAAATAGCTGCCCTGGGGTATATCGCCGACACTGTCAAACCCTACCAGATCTTCTGAAAGGATGTGAATCGGGAAAATGCTTTCGTTCTTGAAGCGGACCGTGTCACCGGCATGGATACGCAGATTGGTGGGGCTGAATACGCCCGCGTCGTATGAAACGGTGTAGATGCGGGGCTGGGTCGTCGGAGTCGCAGTTTCCGGTGTTGAGGTCGGAACCGGACCCGATAACGATTGCTGAGCGCTGCCGAAGATGATGACCGCGAGAACAACGAGGATCAATAAGAATATGATAAGGAGCCAGGAGATCCCGGGCTCATTGGCCTTATGAAACGTCGGTCGTTCATCCTTTTTAACGAGTTGCGGCTCAAACTCTTCCATACCGCTTAATTCTAGCAAAATACCTAATAAAATGAAAAGCCCTCAACTAAGAGAGCAGTTTATTAACGAGGTCGATAGCGCATTTCCGGTCGGTTTTGGCATCCGAGCCGTATGCTTTGCATTTGACCTCAATAACCCTAAACTCGATGCCGGAACTGTGTTCGACGATGGAACCGGGATTAAAGTCCATGATTATGCCGGGTCTGTTATGTCTGGCTGAACCCCATTCGGACTGAGCTGCTTCGACGAACTTGCGGTCCTTGGTCAGAATAAGAACCTTGAAATCGGAAATGAGCTGGGACGGCAGCGAGGTCTGGGTGAGCTGGTCAAGAAAGTGCAGCACGATGCCCAGATCCGATAGTTTGAAGAACTCCTTGCGGTTATTGCAGTATCGGACAACGGCCGGGCGAACGAAGCGATGCTCGCACAGAACGTGCTCACGGTTAGCGCAGTTGTTATTGCCTGCACACGGCTCCATCCTCGGCATGCAGGTATCAAAGATTATGAGGGCGACTGCCGGAGCCCGGACAACGGGTTTGGCCAATCAGGTTCTCAATGAACGGTTCTATCTTACCGCTTGAGTTTCTGCGGTCAAGATGAACGGGACGCCAGTATATCGCGGACAATTTCTTCCTCGGACCATGGGATCTTTACCCCGCCGGCAAGCGCCATCGATACCTCAGAGCCTTTTCCGGTTATGATGACCGTATCTCCCGGTCGAGCGGCTCCGATCGCGGCCCGTATCGCCTCTTTACGGTCAAGGATCCGGTGAACATCAGTATGGTCGGAACGGATACCGCTTTGTACCTGGTCAAGAATGGCATTCGGTTCTTCGTCATACGGATCTTCGTCGGTAAGAAATATTTCGTCGCAATACCGGCCGGCGATGGCTCCGAACTCGGGACGTTTCCATTTGTCCCGGCCGCCGCCGGCCGCACCCAGAATGCAGATAAGCTTCCGGCCATCGTGCTTGAGCGTTTTATATACGGTTTCGAGCGAATCGGGCGTATGAGCATAATCCACCACAACCGCGAACGGTTCTTTCTGAATGAATTCGAGCCGGCCCGGAACTGAAGAGATGCCCTCCAGCGTCTTCTTCATGCCGGCGGGCCGGATATCGTAGAGCATGCCGACAGACCAGGCCGCCAGGGAGTTCAGTACGTTAAATGTGCCGCCCAAACCCAGATGGACAGTTTCGGAACCGAGCGTGAATGTTGAACGGTCTTCATGCGATTCCAGCCCCTCGGGCCTGACATCGCCGGTGTTGATACCGTACGTGGTCTTCTTTTCCGACGGAAAAGCGTTGAAACTACCGAAATAGGGGTCATCGGCGTTCAGTATATGGGCATGTTCGGTTACTTTGAACAGTTCCTGCTTGGCCTTGATGTACTGTTCAAGGGAACCGTGGCTTTCAAGATGTTCTTTATGCAGATTCGTGAATACGGCACAGTCGAACAGGATGCCGATGTGGCGTTTCTGCTTAATGCCTTCGGAAGTGACCTCGAGCACGACATATTGGCAGCCGGCTTTTTTGGCGGCGGCCAGGAATTTCTGGAGCCGGAAACGGCCGGGCATGGTCATCTTGAGCGTGTTCGGCCATGTCTTGTCCTTGATCTTGAATCCGAGCGAACCGATGGCGGCTACGCTGTAACCGGCATCTTCCAAAATTTTTGTAATAAGATAGACCGTGGTGGACTTGCCCTTGGTCCCCGTTACGCCGATGACCTTCATCCCCCGCGACGGAAATCCGTACCTCAACGCCCCGCCGTACGCGAGCAGATGATGATACATGGGCTGAAAGAAACCAAAAACCGACCTGGGAATGAGTTTTTTGACCTGATATAAAATTCTATCGAGAGCCGATTCCCGGATCATGTAGTGGATATTAAAATATCTTTCTTAGAACTTTATAGACGAAGAACCAAAAACCGCGGACGGAGAGATCGAAAGCGCCCGGGTATTCGACCTGGCGGCCGCCCCAGCCCAGCTTGAACCGTGTAACGCCCGGATATTTCTGGGCATCAATGCCCCAGAAGTCATAATGCTTCATGCCGTATTTCTTGGCCAGTTTCATGGCCTCCCAATGCAGGAAATACGGCGCCATCATGGGCTTGTATTTCGGATTACGGTCCATCGCTCCGTGCAGATAGTAGGCGGTATCGCCGTATGCAAGCCAGATGGCGCCGGCGATTGACTTGCTGTCATGCTCGACGAAAATAGTTTCGGCCATAATACCGGCCGTCGAGCAGAGCTTTTCATAATATTCTTTTGGATGCGTGGAGAAGTTATCGTTCTTGGCGGTATGCTTCAATAGTTTCCAAAATATGTCGATGTTTTTTCCTGCTACAAACTTTAGGCTGTTCTTTTCGGCGACTTTGATATTATAACGGGTCTTATGGTGCATCGCGGCCAACAGCTCATCCTCCGGCTTCTCGAGGTCAATGATGACGGACCGGCTCGGCTGAACTTCTTTGGACGACCTTCTGAACTTGAACTGATGCAGTGCTTCCGGAACTTTGTCGTCGAGCGGTTCTATCTTGATGAATATCGAGTGTTCCTGACGGGCCAGGTTCTTCAGATACGCGACAAATTGGGCAAACTCATTATCGATACTGCCGGAGATGGCGTTGAAATCGACGGTCGGGCCATGCGGGATATACAGATAGTTCATCCTGAACGGCAGGTCATGGCGGATGATATTCGCAACGATCTTTCCGTCATCAAATCGCCAGGTCTTTCGTCCGGCGCTTTTTTGGAATTCCAGCCACTCTTTTGTCTGTAAAAATGACTTCATTACTTTTTATTCTTACCCAGGATCTTTAAGGCCTGCCTAACGCGGTCCTGGACCGTGGCGGCCTTGGTGTCTTTGAGGGCTTCTTTGGCTTCGCTCGGCGAATATCCGAGCACCAGCAATGCTTCGGTGGCCTGGCCTTCCTGGCCGAGATCAAGCTTGTTCTCAGCGGTCTCAATGTAGTCAACCTTGTTCTTGAGTTCAAGGATCAGCCGCTGAGCGGTTTTGGCCCCCAGGCCCGAAACTTTGCGGAGATAATCCGCATCTTCGTTGACGACAGCCGCTTTCAAATGTGACGGTTCGACGGCAGAGAGGATGTTTTGGGCCCCCTTGGGTCCGATCCCGGAGACGGTAGTAAGAAGATGGAACAGATCAAGGTCCTCTTTTTTATCAAATCCGTAGAGATCGAAGGTGCCTTCGCGCATGTTCAACTGCGAATGAATATAGACCTTGACATGGTCTTGATTTTTTGATAGACTATTAAGCAATTTAGGGACCATTGTCACCTTATAGCCTATACCGCCTGTATTCAAAATAGCGTACTTGTCACCCTTATACTCAATAGTTCCTTCGAGGAATGAGATCATGTAGCCAGCATATCACCCCGATACCCAATGTTCAAACTATTATCGAAATTCGAACCGACCGGTGACCAGCCGGAAGCCATCAAGAAGCTCGTCAAAGGCCTCAGAGCCGGTGAAAAAAGCCAGGTCCTTTTGGGCGTGACCGGCTCGGGCAAGACCTTCACCATGGCCAAGGTCATCGAGCAATACAAACGGCCGACACTTATCATTTCTCATAACAAAACCCTCGCCGCCCAGCTGTACAAAGAGTTCAAGGAATTTTTCCCCAAGAATGCGGTCCACTATTTCGTAAGCTATTACGACTACTATCAACCGGAGGCATATATCCCCCACACTGATACCTATATCGAAAAAGATTCTAAGATCAACGAAGAGCTCGACAGGCTCCGCCACGCCACTACCCAGGCCCTGATCGGCCGCGATGATGTCATCATTATCGCCTCGGTCTCCTGTATCTACAACCTCGGCGATCCGGATGATTACAAGAACCTCGGCCTCGAACTGTTCGAAGGCAAAAAGATAACTTCGTCGGACGCGGTCCGCAGCCTGATCCGCCTGCAGTACGCACAGGATATCGAACTGAAGCGGGGGTCCTTCCGGAAAACCGCCAACGAGATAGAGATCGTTTCCCCGACCAGCGAAGAAGTGACCAAGATGGTCTTCAAGAACGACGTGATCGTCAAGCTCTACCGGGCCACTCTCAAAGATCCCGAAGAACTTGAGATGAAGGACCTGGATTACCAGAAGATCGTTCATGCCCTCATCCTGCCGGCTAAATATTGGATAACAACCGACAATAAGGTCGGCCTAGCCATCGAGAACATCAAGAGCGAGCTTCAACAGCATGTAAAGCATTTGAAAAAGATCGGCAAGAACCAGGAGGCATCCCGGCTCCAGGAGAAGACCCTCCGTGACCTGGAAATGATGCGTCAGACCGGCTACTGCCACGGCATCGAAAACTACTCCCGGCACCTGGACTTCAGAAAGCCCGGCGAACCGCCCCACTCGCTCATTGACTTCTTTAAAGCAAAAGGAGAATTCCTGACCATCATTGATGAATCCCACATCAGCCTGCCTCAGCTGCGAAGCATGTTCAACGGCGACCATTCCCGCAAATCAACCCTCGTTGAATATGGATTCCGTCTGCCGTCGGCTATTGATAACCGGCCGCTGAAATTCCCCGAATTCGAAAAACGCGTCCAAAAGACGATATATGTTTCGGCCACCCCATCCTCATACGAGATGGAAAAATCCGGCAAGAAGAATATCGCCGAGCAACTGCTCCGGCCGACCGGGCTGCTTGACCCGACCATTGAGATAGTCCCGACAAAGAACCAGATCCCCCATTTGGTCGAGAATATCCGGGAGCGTATCGCCGTCAATGAACGGGTCATCATCACGACACTTACAAAGCGCATGGCCGAAGACCTGTCCGAACACTTGGCGGACCAGGGCATCAAGGTCAACTACCTCCATTCGGAGATAAAAACGCTGGACCGGCTCAAGATCATCCGGGACCTCCGGCTCGGAAATCACGATGTCATTGTGGGCGTGAATCTGCTCCGGGAAGGATTGGACCTGCCTGAAGTTTCGCTTATCGCCATCCTTGATGCCGATAAGGAAGGATTCCTGCGCAACACCACGACGCTCATTCAGACGATGGGCCGGGCGGCACGACACAGCAAGGGCCATGTCATCATGTATGCCGATAAGGTCACGAAATCGATGGATGCGGCAATGAAAGAAACCCGCCGCCGCCGCGCAAAACAGGAGATCTACAATGCCGCCAATAACATCACGCCGACCACTATCATCAAGTCCATCGGGGATTTCGATCTGCCGATATCAAATAAAGCTTCCCAGCGATACGGTTCGGATGAAAGCGAGATCGTGTTTTTCGGCAACGGGTCGCGCCAGAAAGCCATGAAACAGCTCGAAAAGATGAAAGAAAAAGCTATCCGCAAGTTCGATTACGAGCAGGCTATGGTCATCAAGGAGCAGATCCGGAAAATAAAAAACGCAGCCTAGGCTTGGCCGCGTGAGCGCTTCTTCAGAACTTTCCGCACAGAGGGCGGGATATGTACGTCTTTCACGATAGTCATCTCGCAGTTCATGCACTGGAGTATATCGGGTTCTCCGGGTATCGGCCGGAAACGATGTTTCTTGTCCCCCACGCAGGAGAACAGGTCCGCGATCCTTGACGAGAGCGGCTTAATTTTTGCCATAATAGCCGGTGCTATCTGGCGCGCCCGGATCGTTTCGGCTGTTTCGGGGTCCCGGGCCTCGTTTTCATCTCCGACCTTTTCTGTTCAACGAACCAGGCACAGAATTGCAGCATCACCATATAGGTTACCTCGTTGACGATATAGTAGGGCTTACCGGCGATCGTCCGGCGTTGGACCGGCCTCCGTTCGTCAAAGAGCGTTGAAACAACCATGTTGCAATAGAAGCGAAACTAGTATACAATATCAGCACAACAATGCCTATCACGAAATCAGCCAAAAAAGCCCTCCGGCAGTCTAAAACCCGACGAGTGGGAAACTTGAAGCGCATCAATGCCTACAAGAACGCGGTCAAAGAGTTTAATAAACTGGTTGCCGCCGGTAAGCTCGACCAAGCCAAGTCACTGCTTCCGAAGGTCTATCAGTCCCTGGACAAAGCAGCAAAGTCCGGCGTCATTAAACCGAACAAGGCCTCGCGTCTGAAATCTCACGCCATACTGGCCATCGCCAAGCACGCCTGATAAAAACACCCGCTACGCGGGTGTTTTTATTTTCATAGAATAAGAAAAAAGAGCCCTTAACAGGCTCCGTCTTGTGTTCTCCAGCACCGGAAACACAACTGTCCGCAACCCTCGATATAGCACTGCCGCCGGTCGATCGGTGTCTCCGTCTTATATTCAGTTTCTGCCCGGCAGATGACGCAGAGATCGTATCCATCATCGGATACGAAACGGGACGTCTGAGATGCGGGTCGGTCCACGGCCGCCGTATTGTCGGCTCTGCCGGATAGTGCGGCCTGAACTGCCCTCTTCCCTTCAGCGGCAAAGAGTCGGCCAAATTCCTTATCTACGGGATCCATTGTAAAGGATATGGTGGCCATACCCTAACACCGAAATCAGTCCCGCGCAACATTCAGAATGATCCCCAGACCCGCCAGAAGAGTGATGATAGCGGTGCCGCCATAGCTGATGAACGGCAAAGGAATTCCGGTCAGCGGGGCCAGACCGGAGATAGCGGCAATGTTCACGAATGCCTGAGCCATGATCCATATATTGATGCCGGTCACCAGGAGCCTGCCGAAGGCATCATTGGTGCTGTTGGCGATCTGCGTAAGGGTCAGACATAAGAACACGAACAGTCCGATAGTAACCATCGCTCCGATAAAGCCCAGCTCCTCGGCGATGATCGCGAATATGGAATCCCCGACCACCTCCGGCAAAAAACCCAATTTCTGGCTCGAGTGCCCGAAGCCGACGCCGAAGAGTCCGCCCGAGCCGATGGCGATCATCGATTGATTCACCTGATAGGAAATACCGCGGGGGTCCTGGCCCGGATCGACGTAAGCCTTTAAGCGATTGAAGCGGTACGGCTCCACGAGCACCAGCACGCCGAGGGCGATGATCGCGATAGCGACGACGGCAAAAAGCTGTTTGAGGTCAACCCCGGCGACGAAGTACATACCCATCGCGATAAGTCCGACAACAATGAGCGTGCCGATATCAGGCTGAAGCGCCAATAACAGCGTAGCGAATGCGAGTACGATGAAGAACGGCGCTGCGCCGTAGGCCCAGTTCTTCAGGCGGTCGTGACGGCCGCCGAACCAGGCGGCCAGATAGATGATCAGCGAAAGTTTCAGGATCTCAGCCGGCTGGAACACAAAACCGCTGATATCGAGCCAGCGCACGGCACCTTTGATGCCGTAGCCGAAGTGCGGGAAAAATACCAGCGTCATCAGAGCAAGAGCGCCGATAAGCACTACCAGTGATAATTTCCGCCAGGCATGGTAGTCGATCCTCGATAAGAAGTACGCTAACAATGCTCCGGGCACGATGCCGTAGAGCAGCTGGTGGTAGAAATAATAGTAGGGTGAACCGAATTTTTTCTGTGCATCAACGATACCGGCAGATGACAATACGGCCAGGCCGAATGTGGTCAGGATGATGATGATCCAAAACAGGCGTTTTCTCATATTGAAATTGTATCGTATTTTAGGTTCTGAAGAAACAAAAAAGAGGACCCGTGGGTCCCCTTCATGCGAAAACGACGTCTTGCGTTTCCGCGAGCTCCCGGAATTCCGGTGAGCCGTCGGCCAGTTCTTCAAAACTGTAAGCAACTGCGGAGATCTGGCCGCCGTGGCCGTTCGCCTTGAGCATCACGAACTTGTCGCAGATACGGCGGACCGTGCTTAACCGATGGGTCACGATAAGCGCACCGCGTCGGCCTTCGAGAACCTTTTCAAGTCCCCGCTGGACCATTCGTTCGGTAATGGCGTCCAATGAGCTGGTAGCCTCGTCAATGACCATGAACTTGGGATCTTTCATGGCCGCGGCAAGTATCATCAGCCGCTGATTCTGCCCGCCGGACAGCTTGATGCCATTATGGCCGATCCTTGTCTCGAGGCCATCGGTCAGACGACTGCCGAAATCAACCTGCAGCAGTCTCATCCGCTTCCACAGTTCACTATCCGAGATGGCGGACTGTTCCGATGCCGGCATCGCATAGAGCGCATTGTAGCGCACGGTGCCGTCGAATATCCTGGCAAGCTGGGGAATGTATCCTATTGTACCCAGCCAGTCATTGAGTTCGATCTCGCGGAGGTCAACGCCATTGATCATGATACTGCCTTCACTAGGATCCATGTACCGCAGAAGCAGCCGCATCAGGGTCGTCTTACCGACACCGCTCGATCCCAGAAGGGCCACTTTTTCTCCCGGCTCGATCGTGAACGATATGCGATGAAGGACCTTGCCTTGGCCCCTGTCTTCCGGGAACGCATGGCCGACATTCCTGAACTCTATCCGATAATCGGCTGCCGGAGACAATGGCTTCGGATCCGAGACTTGGATCAGGCCCTGAGGAAGCGTCAGCGCCTCCTTAAAGGCCACGATGTACGGCGCGGCCTGATTCATTTTCTTCTCGACCTCGGCGATCTGCCACAAGTTATCGGTGATCTGGTTGGTCCAGGTGATGAGCGGATAGAGCCATCCGATCGAGATCGTACCCGCCAAGACTGAATGGATACCCCATCCGATAACGGCCAGCTGCATCGCCGCCGTGATGCACGACCGTGATGAGCTCTGTCTGATGAACCAAACCCAGAAATCGTTATCAGCGGAGATGATGTCACAGAAGGTGCGATCCATTGTCGCCAGTTCCTCCTGTTCTTTTCCGCTCGTCTTGACCCGTTCAACATGGTGCCATCGTTCAAACCGATACCGGCTCAGCGTACGCCACCGCTTTTCGAGCGGCGCGCAACAGATCATGACCTGGCGGTTCAGATAGAACGCCCAGACCAGATACACGGCCATGAGCAGAGTGAAGAGCGAGCCGATAAGAGGGCTCAGCCACCAAAGAGCGCAGAAGGGAAACAGCACGTTCAGGAACACTTCAACGATGCTGAAGATGTAGTCGTTCTGAAACTGTTCGGTCCGCTCATATCCGCGCCGGACGCTCGTGTCGTTCAGAAGGTTATCCTCGCTGACATGCATGCCGAGCGATTTTTCGAAAAATAGCTCGCTGGACCGATAGCTCAAGCGCCGCAGACTGACCCCGAAAAAGTACTCGCTCAGCACGGATTTATGGTGCTTGATCAAGCGCTTAGAGGCGATCAGTCCGGCAAAGAAGAAAAACCCTTTCCAGACCAGGGAAACACTGGGGTGAGCCGGATTCAGGCCGTCAAAGACCATGCGCAATGCGCTCGGAAAGACCGCATCTATAACGGCGATGATCACCATAACGGTTATGATCTTCCAGTAGGAGCGCTTGATGTCCCGGTCCCAGATCTCTCTGGATATCCAGCGGACCAGCTCCGTTATCTTCCTGCTTTCGGCGAAGTACTCCCTGAGATTCTTAGGCTCGGCCCGTACTTTAACCCTTGGTCTCATATGTAAAAGATCGTGATTAACTAATATACAAGGTTTATGTATATGTGTCAAGACCGCTCTTTTAGAGCGGGTCTTGACCGGATCAGGTGCTGAAGTATTTTATCTGAACGGAGGCAGCTTGCTGTCTATGAGAAACAGGATCAGGCCGACGATCGCGCCGATGGCATTTATCATCCAAAAACGCATCGTGATCTGAGTCTCAGGCCAGCCCATCGCCTCGAACGTATGGTGGATCGGCGTCGATGGGAATATTTTTTTGCCGCGGAATTTTTTCGAGGTCAGCTGAATAATGACCGATAGCGATTCAATTAACGGAATGACGGCTATGACCGGCAGGAGCAGTTCGGTATTGGTCAATAATGCCACGGCCCCGACGGTGAATCCGAGCGCCATCACGCCGGTGTCGCCCATAAAGAACTTGGCCGGGTAGATATTGAACCAGAGAAATCCGATCAACGCGCCCATGATCGCGCTCATGAAAATAGCGAGGTCCATCCTCCCCTGGTCGAATGCGATCGCCGTCAGCGCGCCGAACATGGTCAGGAACACACCGCCCGATAAGCCATCGAGGCCATCGGTCTCATTCATCGAAAATGCGGTCGCGACCATGATAAAGATGAAATACAGGATATACCACCACCCGATCGTGTAATCGCCCAGGAACGGCACGGTGATGGAATCACGGCCGAGTTTGAAATAGAACCACCAGGCCCCGATCGCGGCTACGCCCGTGAAAAACACCAGACGCTTGGCCAGCTTGAACCCGCCCCGCTTTAAAACACCGAGAATATCATCGGCCATGCCGACAACACCGGCCAGGACCAAAAATCCGAGCGGCAGCCATGTCTGGGACCGTGACAGGAAGTTCACCCGCGACCAAAACCCGTCATGCACGTATGACATGAACCAGAAAAAGACCGTGATTATGGCAACGGTCAGCCAGATCGGCAGGCCGCCCATAGTCGGCGTACCCTCTTTGCTGCGATGCAATGAGTTGAAGATCGGCGTATTCTCACGCTCGATCTGCTTGCCCGGCTTGAAGCGGGTAAGCAGGATCTTTGTCCAAAAATGGGTTATAAGGAGATTCAAAAAGAACGCCAGGGTGGTCACGACGAACAGCCGGACGATATTGAAGATACTGAATGTCTGTTCAAGAATTTGCGTTGTCGGATGCATGGATCGGAATTATTGCCAGCGATAGGCCCGGGTGGTCCACTCGACCAGATTCTTCATGTCGGTGAATCGGGCCCGTGAACCGAGGATGACGCTGATTATTTTATCGTCCTGATTGGGAATATCGACTACCAGCATCATACACCCCAACGCACTGTCCGTGTAGCCGGTTTTTCCACCGACAATATCCGCCAGCACGCCAAGGAGCTGGTTCGTGGTCTTGATATCATGGGAGAATCTACCGTCGCTTGAAGTCACCACCGCCGTCTTCTCGCGGGAAAAGTTCCATATGGCATCGTAGCGCAGGGCATAGTGGACGGCCTTGATCAGATCTTCGGCCGTC
>JAHFKT010000001.1:3922-48022 GCA_023245235.1 Candidatus Yanofskyibacteriota bacterium | reverse complement strand
CGGCCGTCGAGTATCCGCGGTCGTCCAATCCGGCAGGATCAACGGCATGAGTGCTGTTCATATCGAGTGCGGCGGCTTTTGCGTTCATCATGGCAACCAAGTCGAGATTCTTCGTGGCGACATGATCCCGCAGAGCATAGGCGGCATCATTCGATGACTCCACCAGCATCAGCTGCATGAGATTAGTGACGCTCATGGTTTCGCCGGTATACAAGTCCTGCCGCTCGCCGTCAACTTTGACCGCATCGGGCTGCACGGTCACGATATCATTGGGGCTCATATTCTCCCATACGACTATCGCGGTCAGGATCTTCGTCAGCGAAGCGATCGGAAGTTTTTGCCTGCTGTCCTTGCTGAATAAAGCCCGGTTCGATTTTATATCATATACGATCGCCGAGCGTGCATCGAGAGCTATGTTTCCGGTCGAGGCATCAAGGATCGGAAGGAAATCGGCCTGAGTGACCGGCATCACATAGACCTGGGCCGTATTAAAAACGGGACCGGCATCCTGATCTTTGATCCCGGCGCTTGTAACCAAAAAATAAACGTTGACCGAAAATAAAACCGCTATAATGATCGATAGTATCGTGATTTTCCGTGCCATTATTTTTCAATCTTCAAATGCAGCTCTTTGAGTTGCTTCCCTTCAAGCTCCGATGGTGATTCCATCAGGAGGTCCCGGGCATCCCCCGTCTTGGGAAATGCGATGACTTCCCGGATATTCGGCTCATCGGTCAGCAACGTCATCAGCCGGTCCAGGCCCCATGCAATACCCCCGTGCGGCGGAGCGCCGAAAGAGAATGCCTGAAGCATATGGCCGAAATTACGTTCGATCCGCTCATCATCAAAACCCATAATGCGGAATACCGCCCGTAATCCTTCGGGAGTGTGGTTACGGATGCTGCCGCCGCCGATCTCAGAGCCGTTCAATGCGACGTCATATTGACTGGTGATGATCTGGCCGACATTGGTACCGTTCAGAAGGTCCTGCATAAACTCCGGCTTCGGCGCCGAGAAGGGATTATGGGTGAACGTCCACCCGCCGCCATCGGTCTTTTCAAAGAAGGGGAAATCGATGACCCAGCAGAATGCGAGCAGGTTCTGATCGTCCTTGTCCTTCCGCAGGTCCGGCCGGTCAGTGCCGTATTTCTCCATCGCTTCTTTGTACGAGAGTCTCGGGAATGGAACTTCCTGTATCTTCTTCTCCGGTGCGAGTGTCTTTACGATGGAGATCAATAATTCTTCATTGAGGCGCATGACGTCTTCCCGCTCCACAAAGCTCATCTCAAGATCCAGCTGTGTGAATTCCGGCTGACGGTCGCCTCTCGTATCCTCGTCACGGAAACACCGGGCGATCTGGAAATATTTTTCCATACCGGCGACCATGAGCAATTGCTTGTATTGCTGGGGCGATTGCGGAAGCGCGAAGAACTTACCGTTATACAGCCGGGACGGTACCACGTAATCGCGGGCTCCTTCGGGCGTGGATTTGGTCAGGATCGGCGTTTCGATCTCAAGGAACCCCTGTCCGTCAAGATGATCGCGGATAAATTTAACGAGCCGGTGCCGCATCATCATGTTGCGGGCCATCCGTTCACGGCGCAGGTCAAGGTACCGGTACTTCATCCGGTGTTCCTCGCCGATCTCTTTGCCGTCAGTATCTATCGGAAAAGGAGGAGTTTCAGCTTTGTTGAGAATTTCGAGTTCCAGCGGTTCAATTTCGACTTTGCCGGTCGGAATATCCGGGTTGATCATCTTTTCGGGCCGGGCATTCACTTTTCCTTTGAGACGGATGACCCATTCGCTGCGCAACTGGCTGGCGGACTCGTAGCCGGGTGTTTTCGGCGTAAAGACGACCTGAGCGATGCCGCTCCGGTCCCGGATATCGATAAAAATAAGTTTACCGTGATCTCGGCGGGTATGGACCCAGCCGTACAGGTCGACTGACTGGCCGACCAGATCTTTGATATCGCCGATATGAGTTCGCTGCATGCAGTTATCTTATCACAGAAACTTGAGGAAACAAGGCGTAAAATGTTATCAACCATTCCGATTGTGTTGCAATGCGAGCGGACCTACAATCAGTATAGATACGGGTTATGAAACGTGCTCAGAACCATACGGTTGACCGTTCCTGAGTCCGAACCGATCTACTACGTGACCGGAGGCATCCCTTCCCGCTATGCTCTTTTATATCGCTCTGTCATACCGGTCCCATTGCTTGGTCTCATTGAAAGCATTGTAGAGGCTATCGTATCGAAAGAGTTCACTCACCGGGCATACGATCCTATCCGCGAAGACCAGATCATCATCGGAGAACTGATGAACCGGATACTTATTACATACCGCACCAGCGGTATTTTTTAATGGAACCCGCCGTAAACGAAAAGGGCCGCGGATGCGGCCCTTTACCCGACCTTGGTCGGTGAGCGATGGAACAGCTGGAGGTCACCGTTCCGGAGATACCGGAAGATGGCGACCGGCTTGTAGAAGAACGCGCCCAGCGGGCCGCGTGTCTGCCACTGTCCGGAATGACGATCATAGGGCACGTCGAGCGCAACCCGACGGGCATGGATACCGTACCACTTCCGGAGAAAGTACCGGCAGGCCTTCCATTGGGTCTTGTGGCATGCCACCCAGACCCGGACCCTGATACCGTTC
This sequence comes from Candidatus Yanofskyibacteriota bacterium, assembly GCA_023245235.1. Taxonomy (GTDB): domain Bacteria; phylum Patescibacteriota; class Minisyncoccia; order 2-02-FULL-40-12; family GWA2-44-9; genus JAHFKT01. Next base: position 45,361 of record JAHFKT010000001.1, on the reverse strand, counting down.
AGCCGGTATACCGGAAGCCAGGCCAGCATCTGACTGATGACCTCGGGCGTGTCCAGGTACGTGCCGCGGCGATGCCGATCGACTTGAAAGTCCGGCACGGCACCACAGCGGGCCATAACCGATCCGACCTCGTGCTGAACGAGCACGTAGGTGAACCGGTCATGATGGGCGGCAAGCCACGAACCGATCGCGGCATTGCTTTTTGATCCCTGGGTCCCGAATGCCGGAGCCAGGATCACATCAATGGTCATAATGCTTCCCGGCGCCCGGAGGCGTATCATTCCGGCAGCGAGCTGCCGTACATTAAAGAACAGAACTGTCGAATGTTATTATTATAGCACAGAAATTAAGAAAAATCAAGTTTAGAGTTCCGATCAAAAAGGCCCGTCGACGGGCCCTATCGCGTAGGGAGGCACAATGCGGCGTGGACCAGTTTCACCGGCCGACGGCCGAGAGAAACTTTGACCGGCTTTGAAAAATCGCAGTCCGGAATGCCGGGAGTTTTGTTGTCCTTGGCGGTGCACTGGAACCGGAGGTTCACATACGTCCCGAGGGCATCCTGTCTGCCCCATTGGTCGGTGAGCAGCTGGGCAAGCGTACCCTTTACGGGTGCCAGCGTGAAAACCGCCAATGACTCCGGAAATGCAACGGTGACCGAATTGGACCGCTGATCTGTCCGGGTGACCTGACCGATCCCCTGGAGGGTGGCCGTCTGGGCGGCCGCGGATGCGGCCATCAAGTTCAATGCGATACCGACGAAAAGAACAACATTTCTCATTTGCAAAATAACGCCAAAGAACTATATCTTATTTATAGAATATGTCAATCGATAATTGCTAGGATGCTGTTTTAATGATATATTATAGCTGTATTTCGCGCCCATAGCTCAGTTGGTAGAGCAGCTCCCTTTTAAGGAGATGGTCGCAGGTTCGAATCCTGCTGGGCGCACATCATAAATAAAAACCGGACCTGCTGGTCCGATTTTTATTTATGCTTGGCATGGTCCTTCGAAATATACTTTTTTATCAATGCGGCGATCTTCGGCGCCTGCTTGTAGATAAGCCGCCTGTCTCCGATGATACAGACCCTGATGGCCATATAGTCATTCAGCTCGGCTATAAGTGCGTCAAAGTACGGCTTCTGGGTAGCCTTCAGCGACAGTATCTTACCGTCATCGTGGTACAGGATATCCTGGGGCACGAACCGGTGAGGCGTCAGGGTCGGCACGATCATGACGCGATGCGCCGGCACCTTCAGCATACGGGCTATCAGTGATTCCTGATCTTCAAGATCCTGCGGCTTGGCGTGCTCCATGAATTTCTTGAAGAAATCGAGATTCTCGCCGATGACCTTGATCTGCTTGCCGGCGATGCGTTCTTTGAACTCCCTCGTCTTCAGGCGTATCACCAGTCCGGTGTGGGGTAAGGTCCTGCTCATATAGGCGTTGTACAGGAACTGCAGCCTCTTGTCGGAATGGGTATAGATCCTGGCCATAAGTTCTTTATCGTTCATGCGCCACAGGGTATTGGGGTCGACCCCTTCAAGAACGACCCACATCATGAACATCTTCTGCAGAAAACGCTGGCTGATAAGCGCCGATTTATGCAGATACACCTCTTTGTACATATAGACGTAGAGGCGCTGCATCTGCTTGGCCGCCTCCAGTGATTTCTCATCAATGACCAAATTGCCTTTCAGAAATATCAGATAATTGAACAGGCTTTCAATGTCGGGCCGCTGGCCGAAACCGGTGTGGTAGGTGTCCCGGTCCAGATAATCAAGCTTATCCATACCGACATTCTTATCCATTACGATCCGGTAAAACGGTTTTTTATGCCTGAACAGACTGCGGATGAACTCGAAATCCCCGCCGGCTTTTTTGATCTCCGGCTTCATGAACTTCAGAACGACCAAGCCGTTCTCGTTCTCGTCGCCGGAGAGCGGAGTCAGCTCCTCGATAACATGCGAGAACGGTCCGTGGCCGATATCATGGAGCAGGCCGAAGAGCGATATATTAAGGGCTTCAAACGAGGTCATGAGTCCTCCTTCAACCATTTTTCTGCAGAACCGGGCTGTTTTAGCATAGACTCCGAGGGCATGCTCAAAACGGTTATGACTCGCACCCGGAAATACAGTCAGTGTCGTACCCAGCTGGGATATGTGCAAAAGACGCTGGAACAGCGGATGGTTAATAATGGGCATGATCCGGCGGATATCGATGGACTCCCCCGGCGGGATACGGATGTATTTTTTGTAGTATTGGCCCGGCATTATGTAAACGCTACCATACTGGTTTTTTAAATAAAGACCGCTCATGATGGGGCGGTCTTACTTCTTTAAAGCTTCTTCGAGTATTTTTTTCAGTTCACTTGAATCTACTTCTTTTTTCGGGTCTTTCGGGCCGCGGTCAGGACGCTCTTCAACTTTGCGGCCTTTAAAATCGACGGCGCCGCCCTGAAGCGTGCTCAGGGAAACCGGCGGTTTCGACTCCTGGAACTGGCTGGGTCGGGGCCGCGATGGCGGCCCATCGCGTCGCGGCGGACGGCCGGCTTCGGGCGGACGAGAGGCCGGCCTGGAATCATCTCTGCGGGACGGACGAGGACGGCTATCCGGACTTCTGGGAGGATAGCTACTGCTACTGCCATAGGGACCGCCATACGGGTTGCCTGCGGGCCTTCGCTCGCGGGGTTCGCGGTAGCCCTCCCCTTCGGGTATTGCGGTTGCGGATGGAGCGGCCCAATCGGCAATACTTTTCTCGACATCGCCTCGCGGCGTGCCGTACTGAGAGCGTGAATATGCAACGACCTCATCGCGATGCGACTCCTCCATTTTGGGCAATGGCGGAATGGTATGGGCCGAGAACCCTTTCGACGTAATGCCGTTGACCATCAGTTTTATGTAAATACTGTATTTGCCCAGATTGACCAGGTCGGTAGCCATGAAGTCAGGTGCGAACCACTTTTCCAGAAATTCGGCATCCTCGGCGCCGACGCGGAAAGCCACCAAACTGCCGACGTTGCCGAATACGGCGTCAGCCACCGTTTCTTCCATCTGTTTGATGTATTGGTGCGCTACGACCAGGCTCAAGTGGAACTTACGGGCTTCGGATAAGATGCTGGCGAACGATTCGGTCGCGAAATTTTGGAATTCATCGACATACAGATAAAAATCGCGGCGATCGTTCTCGGGAGTATCGACGCGCGACATCGCCGCCAATTGGATCTTGGTGACCAAGAGTGCTCCGATGAGCCGGGAAGCATCGTCGCCGATGGCGCCTTTGGACAGGTTTACGATGAGTATCTTGCCCTCGTCCATTATCTTGCGGATATCGAGCTTCAGTTCTTTCTGGCCGATGATATTGCGGATCAGATTATTGGAAGCGAACTGGCCGACCTTGTTCTGAATAGCGGCAGTGGCCTCGGTCGCGAACTTGTCGGCATACTTGGCGAATTCCTCAACCCAGAATGCCTTCACGATCGGGTCCTTTATCTGGGCCACGACTTCTTTGCGGTAGGTCTTATCGGCCAGCATGCGATTGATGGCCAGGAGGGTCGAGTCTTTCGTTTCAAGGAGCGCCAGGATGGTATTGTTCAGAATGTATTCCATGCGGCCCGACCAGGCATCAACCCATATCTTCTTGAACACGCCCAGGAGACCTGAGGCGACCAAGTGCCGGTATTCATAATCAACCTTGTCCATGACATTAAAGGCGATGGGAAAGGAAAGATCGCTCGGGTCCAGATAAATAACGTCCTTGATCCGGTGGGCCGGGATGTGGTCGATGAGATCGCTCGACGGATCACCGTGAGGATCAAGGAATGCGATCCCGCGGCCCTCCTCGATATCCTGAATGGCCATGTTCTTCAAAAATTCTGATTTGCCCATACCGGTCGAACCGACCACATACATATGGCGGCGGCGGTCATCGGCTCTGATACCAAAACGCTCTTTATGATTTCTAAAGTTGGTTTCCCCGAGTATAAGAATTTGTTTGTCTTCTGGTAACGCCATATATTAAACGATCGGCAAACCCGAGGGCGGCTCGCCTTTCTTGGCTTCGATGCGCGGCAGAGCCGGGGTCTTCACGCCGATATCGGGGAAGTGAAATACCGTGGTCAGTTCTTCGGTATTCAATACGAACGGATTTTTCGGAAACTCGCGGAGCCGATAGCGTTTGTACAGCAGCCCTTTATTGTAGAGCGTCCGGGTTTCTTTGTTGAAGCCCTTGTATACTTCCGCCCCGAAGCCCGGCCTAAAGCCGTTCAGAGCCTGACTTGAAAATTGCTTGAAAGCGGCGGCGACCGATCGGATACGGCTCTTATTGTAGCGGTCCCGGGGCGCGACATAAAGAATGCGGATACCGGTTTCAAACGCAAGTTTGGACAATCCCCGCTCGATCAGTTTGATGGTATCCTGCAGGCCCGGGTTCAGCGTATTGAACGGTTTGTCTTTGTCGTCCTTTTTCTCATCGACCGGCCCGGCGCCCATCAAAGCGCTGTCGATGGCGGTAAATCCTTTCTCGAGCCAATCTTTCTGTTCCTTGGGTTTTTTGCCCATCAGCTTGTCGAGTACGGGCTGACCTTTTTTGATCCAGCCGTCTCCGGTCGGCCGGATGAGGATCTGAACCCCCAAGTATTCACCGAATGCGAGCGAGCTCATCGATTCGGCAAGCGGCGCCAGCGGATCGATGCGTTTTACGTCTTCTTTACCCGCTCCCTGCTCTTCGAATTCAGGATAAGTTTTCAGGGGGAATATTTCTTCTTTGATAAGCGCCAGTTCGAGCGCGCTCATGTCGATATCGGCAGTAGGCAGGAACGGCGGCAACTGAGCCGTATAATCGGCGACCGGGGTTATTTCGCAGTCGGGGTAATGCGCATATATCTGGGCCTCGACAACATGCCTTGATTCTTCCAATACTCTGACGTAAAAATGGATCTCGCCGCTGATGCTGACGATCTCCAATGACAGCCATTCCGGTATTTTGCCCTGGATGTATGTGCTCTTCCAGCGGTTATAATAATCTTCCAGGTCTCTGGGCGGCCATGGCATGGGGATAGAGTGCAGAGAGGTGAAGATCTGCTCCATGGCATTCAGGCTCTTATGGGCTTCCTGGGGAACTCTTATCTCCAACAGGACCCACTTTAACCCGGCCAGATGCACCAGCCGGTTATAATGAACAAAAGCTTCCCAGCATGCGATCACCAGCACCAGCGGAAGCCAAATCCACCAGTAATCGGCAAGTACCGAGAAAGCTGTCTGCGCAGAGGTCAGTGTGAGAAATAGTTGATCCATTCCCTGTCAGTATAGAACTTTTGGGGCTGAAAATCAAAAGGCCGCCCATTCGGGCGGCCTTTTGATTTATGCCTTGAGCGCGTAGGTTCCGTCGTCATTTTTTCTGAACGTCTTGGAATCCTGAAGATTAAGAAGAATAGTATTCTCTTTGACCATGCGGGCATCGCGGACCTTTGCCATGAGTGTGGCTTTGGGCAAAGATTTTTCGGAGTTGCGGAGAATGTCCACCAGCACATCTTTGACGGTGCCGGCCTTGTAGCCCCACTCCGACAACGCATACATGCCGCGGCCGACCAGGACGAACCGGTCATCCTTTATCAGTTCGTTATGGACCGTCTGGGTATTGGCTTTCTTATTATTGAAACCGGCGACATTTATCAGTTTGGCTATCTCACTGAAGTGGCGCGGCTTCGAGGCCTTTTTCAGGACCAAATAGGCTTTGTCGCGGACACCCTTTGGTTTGATCTCGGACCACGATGCCAGGCCGACCTCATTGAAAATATTACGGTCAAGGTTCTTTGAAACTCCCATGCAGAGACTGACCTCATCGTTCGACAAGGGCTTGCCCGAACCGGAAAAACCGGCCACGCTACTCTTCTGAGCAAGGTATGAAAAATCTTCCGGCGATACGACGCGGCCCGACTTTTCGAGTATCTTCATCAATGACGCCGTGGTCGCTTTGAACGCGCCCGCCGTCTGGGCATTGACCGCCCAGAATGAATTGAAGTCCTCGTTCTCCTGCAACCGGGTAAGCTCATTGGAAAGGGTCAGTACGAAAACCAGCGAAGCGTTGATGACGTTGTCGGCTTCCTGGCCGCTGAATGATCTGAAAAGGTCGCGTTCTTTGGCGACACCGCCCTTCTCGCCAAGGATGTCTTTGGCGAGCCGGATGTACTGGGTCACATCGGTATTGCCCGATACGGCCTGGCGAAGCTGTCCGAGGGTTGATTCTTCGATCTGGCGCACCCGTTCACGGGTTATGCGGTATGAGGAGCCGATCGATTCGAGAGTCTCTTTTTTGCCCGTTTTAAGGCCAAAACGGCGGGAAACGATGTCTTTATTGCGGGCAGAGATGTTCTTGAGCAGTTCCGCAACCGTTTTCTTGATACTGTTTGAATTGTTGTTTGCCATGTGGGCGGGTCTTCTATCCCCTCTTAATTGATAGAAGGATTATACGATATTAACATTAAAAGGTCAACTCCTGAGCTTCTTACGGGTCCACCAGACCAGCAATGGCGATGCCACGAAGATGGACGAATACGCTCCCAGGAAAATTCCGATGATCAGGGCCAGTGAGAAGTACTTAATGCTCTCGCCGCCGAAGAAATAGATGGCAAACAGCGATAAAAGCACGGTAAATACCGTGTTCAATGAACGGGCCAGGGTCTGCATGACGCTGTGGTGGACCACCTGACCGAACTCCCCTTTATGTCCGCCCCGGATGATATTCTCCCGGACCCGGTCAAAAATGACCACGGTATCGGATACCGAATAGCCGAGAATGGTCAGGGCCGCCGCCACGAACACGCCGGTTATCTCAATGCCGTAATAATGGCCCAAAACCGCGAACACGCCGAACGGAATAGTCACGTCATGGACCAATGCCACGATGGCGGCCAGGCCCATCGCCCATGGCGAGGTCGTCCGGCCCAGTTTTCGGAACACGAATGCGATGTAAACGATGACGCTGAGCAGAACGATGATGATGGCGGTGACGCTTCGCTGCCTCAATTCACTGCCGATGACCGGACCGACTGAGCTGAACTGGCGTTCGGTCAATCCCGCTGACGGGAATGCGGTACTGAACTCGGTAAGCAACGCCTGATGCTGGGGCTCGGTCAGTTCGTTGGTGCGGATGATGAGTCCGGTGTTGCCGACGACGCTCATTTCCAGGTCCGCCGCTTTGGCGCCCATGGCTTTCTGGACATCGGCTATAGCCGGCCGGGATTTGAAATCAAGCTCAAGGACGCTGCCGCCGCGGAAGTCAACGCTCAAGCGCAGTCCGAAAACCGCGACCGCGATCATGGACAAGACGACCAGCGAGATCGAGAACCAGAACATTATTTTATATACGCGGGGTAACATATTATCTGAATAGCCGTTTATGTTTTTCGAACCACGGACCGGTGACCAGATACAGGAAACTGCGGGTCACAATGGTGGCGGTGAACAAACTCGTCAATACGCCGACGCCGAGCGTCAAGGCGAACCCTTTCACGATCGAGGTCGTGGCTATATACAGCACCAGCGCGCCGATCAAGGTCGTGACATGACTGTCCCGGACCGACAGCCAGGCGCGGGAAAAGCCCTCGTGCATAGCGGCGTTGAGGCTCTTGCCGGCGGCAAGCTCCTCTTTCATACGGGCAAATATCAGAATATTAGCGTCCACGGCCATACCGAGCGACAGAATGAATCCGGCAATGCCGGCCAAGGTCAGCGTGACCGGAACGACCTTATAGATGGCCAGGACGATGAGCACATAGACAACCAATGCGACAACCGAGATGACGCCGGGCAGGCGGTAGAACAGGACCATGAACAGGGCGACAAATATCAGGCCGTAAATGCCGGCGGTCAGACTCTTGGTCAGGGATTCTGAACCTAATGATGCGCCGATGGTCTGCTGGCTTATCAATTGAATAGGCACGGGCAAAGCGCCGGAGTTCATGCGCTCAACGAGCGTCTTGGCCTCTTCGGGCGTGAAGCTGCCGGTGATGACGGCGTTGCCGTCGGTAATGGCGCTTTGTACCGTCGGCTGGGTGATGGGAATGCCGTCAAGATAAATGGCGACTATCCGGCCGAGATTCTTTTGAGTGATGTCGGCGAACAGCTTCGTGCCCTTGTCATTGAGCTGCAAGCTGACCTGCGGTTCATAGGTCTGATTACTGAACGTCAGCGTGGCCGATTTCAGGCCCGAGCCGTCCAGGCCAGAAGGCTGATAACACGGGTCGGCGTGGAATTGAAGCAGAAAAGCCGTGAACGTCTGTGAATTGCCCGACGAGCAGAGAGCCGCGGCGGTCACCTTGGCGGCCTGTGCGCCGAGAGCCTGCTTGATAATGGCATCGCCCTGGGCTGGCGGCAGCTGGGTCTTGAACTCCAGGAACGGGGTCAGGCCGATCAGATTGATGGCCTGATTGACGTCTTTGACGCCGGCCAGGTCAACGATAAGCTGATTGGTGCCCGATACCTGGACCACCGGTTCGGATACGCCGAAGAGATTGACCCGGCGCTCCACAACATCGCGCACGCCCTGCATGGCGTCGTTCTGGGAACCATTCACTTTTGAGAGATCGGCCTGATACACCAAGTGGGTGCCGCCGAGCAGGTCGAGACCCAAACGGAATGGCTGGCCGGGAATATTCGGAATGTGTTTTGAGAACTTCGAGTTTACCTTGTTGATGCCCTTATTCACGTACTCGGGTGCCACAAAAACAAAAAGGAGCAGCGACCCGACTATAATAGAGATGAGAAACAGGTTCCGACGCATAAAATAGTATGAAGGGATTTAAACATACCAAAATTTTTCCGTCAACCACCCACTCTGAAACGACTTTGATACCCGCCCGCTTGAGCGGAGCGGTTACTGCAGAGAATCGAGGTCGAGTTTATCGTCTTTGGCCTTTGAGGGTTTTTGGGCGGCCAACCAGTCCTTGATTATCATCGTGGCCCGGACGTCGTCCTCATTGTAGCGGAGGATTTTCTTCATGACCGCATTATCCCCCTTCTCAAGCCATTCATTGAACCAAAGCACCGATTCGGCACCACCGGCATGGGGGTCATCCCATTTGTAGCCGAAATAGGCGCCGACATCTTTCAAACTGTAGAAATAGATGGGCAGGATGGCGGTGTCCACCAGTTTCAGGTGGAGATCGATGGTGTTCTCCCTGAACTTCTCGACGAGCGAGGCCGGAGCGCCATAGCGAAGTGCGAGGCGGTCGAAGACCTGCCGTTCAAAGAAAGCGTAGTAATAAATGACGAAATCTTCCAGGCCGGCCAGATAGTCCAGGAACTTGCGCCAGGCCTCCGGCTCATGCTCTTTGTCTTTAGCCAGGAAGTATTTGTATTCAGCGGTGGCGGTTTGTGTGTCTTTGACCAAAAATCCAAGGAGGTAATCGATGTCCCGCAACGGGTCCGATTCGATATCGAAATATATCTCGTAGCGGACCGCAGGAAAAAGCGGTTTGCGGACTATCATCGGCTTATTGGTGATAAGTGACTTGGCCTGATTGGAGAACCTGATGATCTTGTCGAACTGCCAGTCCTCAAGTTCCGACTGGAGATGGCTGACATCGGCAGCGGCCAGGTCATCAATGGTCTTGATGCCGATATCATAGAGCCGGCGCTGGTCAGCCTGACTGATACGGTAGATGAGTGATACGTCGCTGCAGCCCTGGGTCTCTTCCAGGCATAACGAGTACCACGGCGTGCGCTTGCATCCGGCTTTCAGGAACGGCGCCGGCTTCTCGCCGTTCAGTATCTTCTCGATCTGAAGGCGGGTCAGATGGAACTGCTCCAGGTACTCATCGACGGCAAACGAACGCTCGTTGCCCTGAGCATCAATGACATACGCCTCTTTGGGCCGGACGCCCTGGATGCGTTCCAGGATGAGCGAGTAAAAAATAAGCTGGAACTTGTACTCATCCCGGAGGTCAAGCGAGTTCTGGGCGTCATAGACGACATAATAAAAATCCCCGAGCGATGATTTGCCGGGCCGGGCCTCCAATAGGTCAGGAATACCGACCCAGTCCTCGGACATCAGAACACCGTGATAGATGTTCTTGCCCTTTTTCATAAGCTCGACGGTCGCCAGGAACGCCTCGTCCAGGTCGCGGAAGTTCTCCGGCTTCAGCTGTTCGAACTCCTTGTGGCCAAGCAGGCCTTTGTCGGCATTGACCATCTTGCCCTTATAGATCAGGTCCAAAAGCGGCGGGACTTCCCGCTTTTTGGCGGCATCGCCGTAGATGTCGTACCAGATCCAATGCGGGCACTGGAAGAACTTATAGAAATATTCGCCGTAGAGCTGCGGCTGCTTTGAAGCTGTCGCCATATGCTGTAATCATATCGGAAAACGGGTCGTCAGGCAAAGTCATCGCTCGCTTGGGCCACGACTCAACGCGTCAAAATTCTGCTGAATTTTGCGCTCGCGCTCGGCTACCCGTCTCCGTACGTTCGTCTTAGGCCCAAGCTTCGCTGGAATTTATTGAGTGAAGCTCCATATCCCTCAGCGAGAAGTTGCGCAGGCATGCGAGCTTGGAGCTTGGTCGCATGTCGAGCAGTCTAGAGAGCGCCGAGCCGCAGGAGCGAGGCGACTATCGGTCGAGTCGAGGGGTATGGGGCGGAGCGGTTATTCGGTATCGAGATCAGCCGTCACTATGCGAGGAGATTTTGTGGATTTCTTTTTGATGGGTTTGAAGAATTGGCCGGCCTGCTGGACGTAGATGCAGTGCTGGCAGGGCGTTTCGATGTCCGGCGGGGTGTCGCGCCGCGCCACCATCACCGCCTGTTCGAACACGTCGCCGACCCATGATTTGTCGACCCTGACTTTTTTCAGCTGCTCGATGAAGGGCAATGCGTTCTGGAATCCCCCGCCGGACTTGTCTACCTGGTAGAAAACGAAATACGCCTCGGGCTGGGTCTGAAAACCGTTGCGGTCGAGGAGCCAGGTATAGATATCCATCTGCCTCTGATAGTCGTCGTAGATGCGGATCTCGCGCGAACCGGATGATTTGTAATCCACGACCGCCAGCGAGCCGTCGGAGAACTGCAGCACGTCATCAACGGCCCCATACAACATCGCGTTCAAGTCCTCGTCGAAGAACTGGACGCCTTTGAAATTCTCGCGCCAGACCGGCAGCTCCGGCCCGTTGAACAGTTTGGCATCAACACGGTGGCGGGCCAGTACCGGCGGCAGCGTCCCCTCTCGGCGATATTTGTCGAACTCCTGTTTGACCAGAAAATCCACGGCCGAAGACAGCGTGTACGGGAATGACGGCGGACGTTTGATCTTGTGATGCAGGTCGAGCCAAAAACAACGCGGGCAGTCCTGAAAAAGTTTTAAACTTGAGCGCGAGAGTTTTATCGAAGAGAATTTCGGGGGCATGATGACGATATGATATGGCTTTCACTTGAAATTGAAAAGCCCACGAAGTGGGCTGATGTCAGAACTAAGAACTATGGACGGGCAGCGTCATACCAGAAGTAGAATCCGGCATAGGGGCGGAATCCCGGCACATTGCAGTAGCCCTGGACCCAGACCCAACCGCCATACCACTGATCCCAGTCCCAGTAGCCGGGAACGCAGGTGTTCGGCGTGATCCAGATGACCGGATACGGCCGCCAGAAGAAGATATGGCCCCGATACTGTAAGCGACCGTAAGCGCCGAATCCTTCGCGCGGCCGAGGCAACGGCTGACGGCGAGGCACGGCGTACCCGTGCATTTCTCCGTCATGAGGCTGGCGCGGCTGAGCATGCCGGCTGTCGTCGCGCGGATCTGCCCGCTGTCCGCCCCGTTGTGGAGCTTGGCGCGGTTCAGCGCGGCCTTGGCCTTCACGGCCCCGTCCCTGCTGCCCACGATGTTGGGCGTATAGCGGCTGGCCGGCGAAAAGAAGAGCGAAAACCATCATGATCAAAGGTACAAAGCGCTTGAACATTGTCGTTTTTGCGCATCGTTATTATGACACTTTTCGGTACAAATGAAAAGACCCGCCGCAGAGATTCTTAGAGCGGGCACCTACGGTGCGCCACCCAAGAAACTTATCCGGGAGCGGGTCTGATGTGAACTTTCAGGAATTCCGGCGTCAGGTACTGATTGGCCAGATTCATGATGGTTCCGCGGGTGACTTTTTCGAGTTCGGTCCGGCCAGCATGCAGGAGGACCAGGTCCTCGTCGCCGTTGGCGACCGAATCGATGATGAGCTCAATGAGCTCGTTGGCGTCGTTTACGAACGGTCCGACCCATTCGTAGAAGGTCCGGTGCAGAGCGGCCTGGAACGCGGCCGGATCGGTCAGCTGTTCCCGAAGCTGCTTGCACAGCGACAGTACGGCCTGGACGCCGGATTCATCGAAGTCATCGTGCATCGAGGCAAAATGGACCGTGAACAGTCCGTGGAACTTTGAACGCGACAGCTGGACGGGATTCCGATACACACCGCGGTCCTGTTCCTGAAGCCGGTCATAGAGCAGGTGCTCCACAAGATGCATCAGAACATTGAGCGCATAGTGATTTTTCCCGCCGAATTCTTCGATCGGGAACCCGAGCATCACGTGATGCTGATTGATGCCGGGCCGGTCGATAGTGCGGAAAGCTGACTCTTTCAGAGGCGCATATCCGTCGCTGCCATCATAGTCAGGCCCGGCCTGACCCTGTTCCCCGAACTTCTCGAAGTACTGCCGGGCCATCCGCTCGGCAACTTTGAACCGGGGACCGAGAACGATCATGAACATGTTCTGCGGCACATAGTACTTCCGGACGAAGGCCCGGACGTCTCCGAGCTTGATGGTGGCCAGTTCTTCCGGCATGCAGTCAATACGATTGCGCACCGGATTCCTGGTGTATGCCATCTCATGGAGCGCATCCCAGGCAACTTCTTCCATCAGGTCGATGCCGCGCAGTCGGTATTCGTTCTGGATCCTGGACTTCTCGACATCGAGACCCTGCTGGTCAAGCTGCCGGTCGTTGAGCATATTGGCGAACAGGTCAAAGCACGTCCGCATGTGGGTCGGCTTCAGGAGCATCAGATGCCCGTAGAACGTGCTGTACTTATCGATCCGGACATTGATGTCGGAATCAGAGCCGCCCAGATACCGGCGCAGCGTCAGATTCACTTCGGCATCCGTATACTTCCGCGCTGAGCGGCAGAGCATATGCTCGACAAGATGTGCCAAGCCCCGTTTTCCGGAAGGGTCCCACATTGAACCCAGCTTCACTCCGATGCCGGCGGCATTGGCGACCTGGTCGAACCGACCATAGTAGCGCATGCCGTTGGGCAGGGTACCGAAACTTACCGGTTTACCCGCGCTGATCGCTTCAAAGCGCATGATTGTGAAGATACAGTGAAAGAAAGATACAACAAAACCATAAATAGTCAAGAAAAAACACGCCTAGGCGCGTTTCGATTCAAGGATGGTCCGGACGGCGGCCAGATGAACGGCTACCCTCTTTTCCATATCCCATCCGCATGGTGTCTCCAGAGTGAATGACTGGGGCGTGTAATTGGCGTTCAGATATGCATCCAGGGTCGTGCCCTGGGCATAGACCGGATTCGCGCATCCTTCCGGATACCAGATGACGCCGCCGTGATTGGTGTCCCGGTAGATCGTGGGCCAATCGCAGACGGGCGCGATCCTTTTGACCGCATACATCACCCTGTTCCCGACCCTGAGGCGTTTATCGGCACAGGTCTCCCACATGTAAAAGGTGGTCGGATTGTCAGCCGCGGTGAAGCCTTCGTCGGCCCAGTTCGGGTCAGTTTCGTGCAGGTCGATACCGCACACGAACTTCCTCCCGAACCGCGACAGCATCCTCAATACCTTGGCCGCTTCCCGGCAGTCGGTATCCGGCTTGAACTGGCGGTTCACATCGATACCGTCGGGGTTGAACCGGCAGCCGTGTTCAAAGCCGAACGGATTGACGCAGGGAAAGATGAGGAACCGGTAATTGAGAAAGCCGGCCACGTTGTTCTCCAGGAACCGCATTACGGCGTATGGGCCGGCCGGTTCTTCTCCGTGAATACCGCCCGAGATGAAAACATCTTTCCCGCCGGTAAACCGTTCGCCGGTGATGGACAGACAGAACAACGGGTATGTAATGAGTCCGTGTTCAACGAATCCCATGAACTCAAGAGCAAAGTTGAGATTCTTACGGGCCAGAGCAAACAACGGCTCGAGGATCTCTTCGCGGTATGACCGCACCTTGGAAAGCGTCGTATCACCCATTTCTTTAAAGAACGCGTGAAAGAATATAACCAAAAAATACCCATATGTCAAGGGGTCGCGCGGGTTTATTTGAGTTCCGATACGATGAGGCCGAACTTCTTGATCTTGTTGCGGTAGGCCGGCCAGGCGAAATACATATCCCGCAGTTCCGACTCGGTTTTGAGGCCCGGCGCGATCTCGCTGATACGATAATCCTTCAGCATCGCCTTTATCGTTTTATATGCGGAGACTTTTACGATCGTTTTTTTGAGCTTCTGAGCGCCGCAACTGAAAATAACCTCGTCCCCCGCTTTCATCATCCTGTTACGGACCGTGGCCGCGCGGGTTTCGACTTTTTTTGTGCCGGACCGTATTGCATCAAAAATATCTCTGTCACCTGCCCGCATTCTGAGAGTATATATCTTCATGGTTGTGGATCGACCGCGTTCGTCTGTTTGCGGCCCGTCGTAAGTATACGGACACTGCAATGCGACCACAAGCCGAGGCCCTGCGCATGTGCGAGCGTTTCCGCCTTTTTGAATTCAGGTGCTTTTGAAATATCAGGTTTGTACGGATATGCGAACGCATATCCTTCGGCGACCAATGTTTTATTCACCAATGTACCATCGGCCGAATATATGAAGCCGACCCAGCGGTTATATTTGTCGCGGTCGGAAACGTCTTTATATATCGTTACCGATTTGCCCTCGACCAGCTCTTTATTCCTTTCAGCCGCTTCTTTGGCGTAGCACTGGACCGGCTTTCGTTTATCGAATTCTTCGGGCGTATCGATCCCGTTGTAGCGCACCCGGTCGCCATTGATAAGTTCGATCGTGTCACCATCAATGGCTTTGGCGACCTTGATAGGCACGCCGTATTCGGTCTTTACTGAACGGTCATAGTCGATCGCCGCCGCAAACTGTGCAGGCGGTTCAATGATATACATCCGGCCGGCAACCAGTCCGACCGCTGCGGCAACTCCCACCATGATGAGAAACTTCCGGTTCATAGTATGCCGGCCAGTATATGGATTTCATAAAAAATGAAAAGAGTAGCGCCAGCTCATCCTTTATAAACAACCTCATGCCTGAATTGAGATTTTGATGGTATACTGGCAGAACCTATCTCGATAATAGTCCCGAGCCGCGTTCTCTAGTATTTTCTCCGCTCCGCAAGGCGCGACGAGCGAGGTGTACCGGTTGGTACTCCGACGAGGAGAAACAAAGCGGAGCGGGAAAATAGTGAGAACCCTTCGGGATAGAGCAAATTTTGACTATATCGGCGTCGCTCGTCCTCAACAGACCGTCCGGTATGCTTCATCCTTGCTTCTTGATATAATCAAAATTTACCAGTATCGCGGCAGGAAATATTATTGAGATAGGTTCTAAACATGAGTTTCAAAAAAGTCTTTCTTATCATTCTGGACGGATTCGGGCTGGCCCCGGCAGGCCCCGGCAATGCGATAACGATCGCCGGGATGGACTACTTCAGCGGCCTTCTCCGCGACTATCCCTCCTATTCGATCGTGTCAGCCGGGTTAGTGGTCGGGCTTCCGTGGGGTAAGTACGGTAATAGCGAGGTCGGCCATTCGGCCATCGGGGCCGGACGCATCATCGTCCAGGATTGGGCCCGCATCAATCAGGATATTCTTACCGGTCAGTTTTTTGAGAACCCCGCCCTGAAGGGCGCTCTTGAGCATTGCATCAAGAACAAATCGAAGCTGCATCTGGTCGGCGGCGTAAGTCCCGGCGGGATCCACTCCTACGAAGATCATGCCTTTGCGCTTCTGCGCTTGGCCGCCAAGCACCACTATAATAATGTATTCGTGCATATGATCACCGACGGACAGGATACCGGGCCCGAAGAGGCCGTCATCAGCTTGGGCAAGCTCAACAAGGTCCTCCGGGAGACCGGGGGTAAGCTGGCCTCGATCATAGGTCGGACATACGGAATGGACCGCCTATTGAACTGGCATCTGACCGAACGTGCCTGGAAAACCATGGTTGACGGTGAGGGCACCCCCATAACCGATCCCGAGGCGTACCTCAGGGAATCGTACGCAAAAAAAGTTTTTGACCATGAGATAGAGCCGGCGGTTGTAATGGACTCAAGCGGAACCGCAATGGGTCCGGTGGCTACGATCGGAGATAACGACGGCATCATATTCTTTAACTATCGGAACGACCGCATCAAACAGCTGGTGGCGCCGTTCGTATCGCCGAATTTCACCGGGTTCAAGAGGAATAAGATCCCCGCCGGCCTGTATGTCACAACCATGACCCGATATGCCGATGATCTGGATGTCCAAGTGGCCTATGAGCCGCTCAAGATGGAGAATCTCCTCGGAGACACGGTCAGTAAGCAGGGCTGGCAACAGTACCGGATCGCCGAAAAAGAAAAAGAAGCTCACGTCACTAATTTCTTCAATGGCGGCAGGATAAGTCCTTTTGAGGGCGAAGAACGTATCATCGTCTCCTCCAAGCAGATGACCGGCGATGATTATCTTTCGCATCCTGAAATGTCGGCCGGACTGATCGTCAGTGAGATTCTGAAACGCATGGACGATGATAAAAGAATGTTCGTGGTCAATTTTGCTAATGCTGACATTATCGCCCATACCGGAAATATCGAGGCGGCCGTCAAGGCCATGCGGGTGCTCGATGATTCCCTGAAGAAGGCCGTGGGAACGATCATTGCGAATCCCGAGTATGCAGTGGTCATCACCGCCGACCATGGAAATGCGGAGGAACTGATCGACCCTCAGACCGCCGCCGAAGATACTCAGCATTCAACTCACACAATACCGCTCGTATTTGCCGCTCAGCAGTTTAAAGATCAGACCGGCAGCGGCAAGACCCTGGAATCGCTCGTAAACGAAAATCCGATGGGCACGCTTCTGGATGTTGCGCCATCGGTGCTGTATCTCTTGGGAGTCGAGAAGCCGAAAGAGATGACCGGCTCGACTTTGATCATGTAGTCTGATACGCGATCTTGCCCTTCTCAAAGATATGCAGGGAATCGTTCTCTTCGGAAACGGTGAACACCGTAGTCCCTTTGAATATGTACGATGCGGTGATGGCCGAAAGATGCCGGGCATGGACCTTGGTCGTGAACCCGAACTGCTCGGAAAGATCCTTGAACGTGCCCGGACGTATCTTGTCGGCGATAACTCTCGGCCGCAATCCTTCGATGATAATACCCGAATGGAGTATCTGTCCGTTCTTATCTATCAGGATCGCGCCGTCGAAATCCTCCGTAGATTCTATACGGTAGCGTTTGCTTTCTTTGGCTAAGTCCTCCAGGTGTACATGGTGCCTGGTATAGATATCCTGGCCGCTGTCGGGTATGTCAATGAAGCCCTGCCATGCGTTTTGCCACCCCAGGATCACGAACAGGCCGAAACCCTTGCGCCGGTTCATCAGGTTCAGGATGACCCGGGCCAGCATCAGCTTATATTTTAACGATACCGGCGTTTTGGACCTTTTCAGTTTCTTTTCTATCACCGCGACAGTGTTTTCTACGTCCAATGAACGGCTGACGCTCAGACTCCGGACATAGTTGGTCAGAAGCCACGAACTGGATTGGACCTTGCCTCCGCGGCCGATACCGAAAACCATTTCGCATCCGATGGCATCGCACGTTGCCGCTTCCGGAATATTATTCACGTTCCGGTCACCGCCGTTGGCAAAGATGGCCGGGCGCAATCGCCTCAATTCTCCGGATACGCCCATATCTTTCGGATCGGGCTTATGCCTCGTAAGTACCACCTCATCCACGCATGAGATCGCACGAAGAACCTCCCGGCGTTCATCCTGGGGCATGAATATCTGCTTCTTTTTCTTATTCAGCCAGTTGTCGTTGTTCAGGATGACAACCAATCTGTCGCCCAATTTCCTGGCTTCCTGGAATAGCCGCAAATGACCGACATGTATCGGATCGAATCCGCCGGAGACAACGACGACCTTTTTCTTGCGTGACTGCTTTTTCATTATGGAAAATGTGATTACTTCAGGTTTTCTATTTCTTTTCGGAATCTCTCGATCGTAGACCTTATATTCTCCAAGTTTTCGGAATCGGAAAAATTCTTTTTTGAATAGTTCATGATCTCCTTGATCTCGTTGAGTTTTCCCTTCCATTTTTCAAGCATCCAAGGGTGCCACGGGAAAAACCAAATATGAAAATGTGAGCATTCGCTTCGCTCTTCCTGTATCAACGACATGCGAGAGATTCTCCAGAACTTTCTTAAGATTTTTCTTGTCCTGATGAGCAGCTCGGTAAGTTCAGCAACTTCTTTTTCGCTGAGTTCGTCGATCGCATGAATATGTCTTTTTGAGACAACGACCCAGAACCCCTCGATCGGATATTCGATATCTTGCTCTACGACAAAATTTTCCGTCTCTATGATCCTCTCTACGGGCAGAGTGATCTCCCCGCGCCGAATTGAGCAAGCGATACATTCTGTTTGATGTTCTTCGCCTTTTATATCTATGATTTTATTTCCCATGATCCTGTAACTCTTAACTGGCCGACATGAGACGCTGATGCTCGGGAGTGTTGAGGAGCCCGCACTTTTTGTATTTTTTGCCGGAACCGCACGGGCACGGGTCATTGCGCCCTATCTTTTCTTCCTCCGATGCAACCGTAGGCCGGTTATTTGATTCTCTCTCCATCGGACTTTCACCGGAGATATCCTGGCGGACCTCTTTCACGTTCACGGCCCGGGGTTGGTGTATCATATTTACCTTGAAGATCACGTCGGCCACCTGGGCCTTAATGGCCTGCATCAGCTGACCGAACATCTTCTGGCCCTCCACTTTGTATTCCGCCAGCGGATCACGCTGGCCGAATGCGCGCAAACGGACCGAATCGCGCAGGAACTCCATGGCCGAAATATGGTCAACCCACAGCTCGTCGATGGTGCGGAGCATGACCAGTCTCTCAAGCTTGCGCATCTCGGCTTCGCCCATCTCCTGTTCGCGCTTTGCATAGCGCTCGTTCAGATAGCCGTCAATGTACTCGATGATATCCTCGGGACTCCTTCCCTCTTTCAACTTCGATTCCAGCTCGCCGTTCGGCCCGGCCAGAGCTTCAAGCGACTGCTGTATCTCTTTCAGGTCCCATTCATGGCCCGAAGTATGAAAAGCGATGAGGTTCCGGACGTACTCCTTGAGATATTCCTCGATGATCGGCTTCGCGGAATCGGCGAACAGGATCTGGCGGCGCAGGCCGTAGACCGCTTCCCGGTGCTTGTTCATGACGTCGTCGTATTCAAGAACGTATTTGCGGATATCAAAGTTGTGGCCTTCGATCCGGCCCTGGGCCTGCTGAATGGCATTGGACACGAACCGGTTCTCGATGACATCGTCCTCGCCGACGCCAAGCCGCTCCATGATGTTCTTCAGGCTGTCCCCGCCGAAGCGCCGGACCAGTTCGTCCTCGGTCGAAACAAAGAATTGAGAGGAGCCGGGATCGCCCTGACGTCCGGCGCGGCCCCGGAGCTGGTCATCGATACGCCGGGCTTCATGACGTTCTGTGCCGAGCACGTGCAATCCGCCGAATTCTTTGGCTTTCTCGTGCGATGCCGGCTCGGGCGGATTGCCGCCCAGGATAATGTCGACGCCCCGGCCGGCGATATTGGTCGCCAGCGTCACGCCGCTTGCCCGGCCGGCCTGGGCGATTATTTCGGCTTCCTTCTCGTGGTTCTTGGCATTCAAAAGCGTATGCGGCACCCCTTCGCGCTGAAGCAACATTGAAAGATACTCGTTCTTCTCGATCGAGACGGTACCGACCAGGACCGGCTGGCCTGTTTCATGCCGTTCTTTGATCTCTCTAACGATGGCGCGGAATTTTCCGGCTTCGTTCTTATAAATACGGTCGGGCAGGTCTTTGCGGATGGCGGGTTTATTGGTGGGAACCGTAACGACATCGATCGTATAGACCTTATGGAACTCTTCGGCCGAAGTCTGGGCGGTTCCGGTCATGCCGCCGATCTTTTTGTATAGACGGAAATAGTTCTGGAACGTGACCGTGGCCAGTGTGCGGGATTCTTTCTGGACCTTAACGCCTTCCTTGGCCTCGACCGACTGATGGAGACCTTCGGACCACCGGCGGCCGGGCATCAGACGGCCGGTAAATTCGTCGACGATAATGATCTCGCCGTCTTTGACCACATAGTCACGGTCGCGATGAAAGATGACATTCGCCTTCAATGCCTGCTCAAGATGATGGACATAGCGCATGCCGCCCTCGTCATAGATATTCTTCATGTCCAGTATCTTCTCGACTTTCTCGATACCGGCCTCGGTAATGGCGACGGTTTTCTCTTTGATGTCGACATTATAATCCTCGTCCTCTTTCAGTTTGGGAACGATGCGGGAGAATGTCTGATACAGCTCTCCCGAATCCTCATCGGGAGCGGAGATGATAAGCGGAGTGCGGGCCTCGTCGATCAGAATAGAATCGACTTCGTCGACGATCGCAAAGTGGTGGCCGCCCTCGTCCGCTGAACGCTGGGACATCTGTATCGGCAGGTACGACATATTATCCCGCAGATAGTCGAAGCCGTACTCGTTATTCGTGCCGTAGGTGATATCGGCGTGATACGCGTCACGGCGTGAGACCGGTTTCAGGAATTCATGGACCACTTTGAAGCTGCCTTCCGTATCGCGTTCTTTGTCTTCGGCCTTATCGGTGTGGGTTTCGTCGTAAACATAGCTGGTCTCGTGGTTAATACAGCCGACGGTCACGCCGAGGGCGTTATAGACCTGGCCCATCCAGGTCGCATCACGGCGGGCAAGGTAATCGTTAACGGTGATCACATGCACGCCCTTTCCCTCAAGAGCATTCAAATATACCGGCAGTGTGGCGACGAGCGTCTTGCCCTCTCCGGTACGCATCTCGGCGATCTTGCCCTGGTGAAGTACGATACCGCCGATAAGCTGAACGTCGTAATGCCGCTGGCCGAGCGTCCGCCTCGATGCCTCGCGGACTGCGGCAAACGCTTCGGGCAATATATCATCGAGGGTTTCTCCTTTTTCAAGGCGCACCTTAAATTCCGCTGTCTTAGCTTTCAGCTGCTCAAGAGAAAATAGCTCGAATTCCTTTTCGAGCTGGTTGATGCGGTCAATGAGCGGCCGCAGCGAATCGACATAGCGCTGGTTAGCGCTCCCGAATATGTTAGCCAAAAACGACATAGTTCATGCATTTTAGCATGAACGTGATGAAAAATAAAGCGCCCGGAGAGACTATTTCTTGGCCGTGCGTGAGAGATCTTTCCGCTTCTCTTTGAACCTTTTGATCTGGAGATGGAGTTCGTCGCGGGCCAGGTCTATCGCGGTCCGGAGATCTTTATCGGTGGCTTCGGCGCGCAGGAGCAGGCCGGCGATATTGAGATTGACCCGGGCTGAAAAAACAGGTCCGGAGCGGTGATGACGGGATAATTTACCGATCTCAACCCGGGCATCGACTGAACCGCCGGATATGAGCCGTTCCAGGCCGCCGATCTTATTTTCCACAAATACCTTCAGTGGCTCATCAAGGGCAATGTTCTTACAGACGATATCGATATGCATGGTTGTATTATATACCGATCATTCGGAAAAATAAAAGGCCCGCGACTGTCGCGGGCCTTTTCAGCCGGTTAGCGCCTCTTTTTCTTTCCGCCCTTCTTGGCTTTCCTCTTCACAACTTTCTTGGCCTTCTTCTTTGATGCGGCCTTTTTCTTCTTTGCCATGTTCTTTTTATAGTTTGGGAGACGATACGCTCATCGTTGACGATGACCACATCATCTCCATTCCTCCTTATTTTATTTTTAGCGTAGCAGTTCGACCGACCGCTACAAAATCAAATTCAACTGTTTTAATTTTAGAACAGAAAAAATAATTTTGATACAAAAAAAGTGGATAACTGAAAAAATCTGATGCAAAAAATTTATCCGGCTCGACATCAGTGCGTACATTGTGAAGCTTTGACAAATATGCTATCGTTGCGCCAAATATATATGCGCAAGTTCGTCATCATCCTCATGGATACCGGACTCTTCTACGCCTCTCTTCTGGCCATGTTGAGAATCCGGTACGATATGGAGTTCGCCCAACAGTATCAGCTCCACCTCATACCTTTCGGCATCATCGCTATCCTTTGGTTCATTATTTTCTATATAGCGAACCTGTACGATCCCCAGACGTTCAGAAATACCATCCATTTTTATTCAGCACTGTTCCAGGCCGTCGCCGTCTCCGCTGTCTTCTCGATCACCTTCTTTTATCTGATCCCCGCGCTCGGCATTACGCCGAAAACCAATCTGTTCATTTTTATCATCATATTCACCGGCCTTGAGATTTTGGGACGGTGGCTGTTCAACGGCATCGTTGAAACACGATTCAGGAAGCGGACCATCATCGTCGGTACAAGCGATCAATCCAGAGAGGTTGCCGAGTTCATCAAACGTCATCCTCAGCTCGGTTATGAGCTGAAAGAAGTCATTGATCCCGGCACTATCCGGACCCTCGATGACATTGTCCGGCGCCACATCGATGTTATCGTCATCGGGCCGGAAGCATACCAGATGCCGGAGATCATCGACGCATTTTATCACGCGCTCGCCCGGAATATCACTTTTTATAACCTCTCGACCTTCTATGAGCGCCTGACCGGACGGGTACCGCTCGGGGCCATCAATCAGGTATGGTTTCTGGAGAACATCAGCGAGAGTTCAAAGCGCGCCTACGAATTCACGAAGCACATCTTCGACCTGGTGTTCGGGGTGGTATTTGCGCTGCTCTCGCTTATCGTCTATCCGTTCATCGCCTGCGCGATCAAATTGAGCTCGCCGGGTCCGTTATTTTACACCCAGACCCGGATCGGCCGGCTCGGCGCACCGTTCCGGATCATCAAATTCAGAACCATGATCCCGGATGCCGAAGCCAAGACCGGCGCCATGTGGGCAAATGAGAACGACAACCGTATCACCGGCGTCGGCAGGTTCCTCCGCAGAACACGGCTCGATGAGCTGCCCCAGCTGTGGAACATCATCAGGGGAGAGATGTCGCTGGTCGGACCGCGGGCTGAAAGGCCGGAATTTCATGAGATGCTGAAAAAGGAGGTTCCCTTCTACGAAGAACGCTATCTCATCAAGCCGGGTCTCTCGGGCTGGGCCCAGATCAATTTCCGATACGGCTCGTCGGTCAATGATTCCGCCGAAAAATTACAGTATGATCTTTACTACATTAAGAACCGCTCTCTTGTTCTTGATCTCGGTATCGTTTTAAAGACGATCAGGATCGCGCTCGCCCAATCCGGCAAATAAAGATCTAAAACCGCGCATCGCGCGGTTTTAGATTTCTCCAAATCAGTGCAGTTATCAACAAAAAAATTTGGATAACCGATCATTCGCCCCTATACTAAAAATAATCAATTAATTTCCAAGCATGCTTCCGACAAAAATATTTTTCACAAAAGGCGCCGGCGTTCACAAAGAATATCTGGCATCATTCGAGCTTGCGCTCCGCTCAGCCGGGATCGCTCAATACAATCTGGTTCCGGTTTCGAGCATCTATCCGCCGAATGTTAAAAAGGTCACCCGGGATGATGGTATCGCGCTCTTGCCGGCCGGTTCGGTGGTCCACGCGGTCATCGCACGCAATGCCACTAACGAGCCCAATCGTTTGATATCCGCTTCCATCGGCGTTGCGATACCGCAAGACTCCAATCAATATGGTTATCTGTCTGAACATCATCCATTCGGAGAGACCGATGAAAAGGCCGGCGATTACGCCGAGGACCTGGCGGCGCAGATGCTTGCCACGACTCTGGGCATTGAGTTTGATCCGGATGTGGCCTGGGATGAACGGGAACAATTCTTTAAAGCCTCCGAGCAAATATTCAAAACGACTAATTACACGCAATCGGCCATCGGCAACAAGGACGGTCTGTGGACGACCGTCGTAGCCGCCGCAATTCTTATCGAGTAGCTGAAACTAAAACGAGGGCCGACGCCCTCGTTTTAGTTTTCGGTTACCACTGCCGGCCGAGACTCTCGACGAATTTCTGGGCTTCCGGTTCAAAGTCCGGATTAAACTGAGCGGCCACGCGCGCTTGAGCGATCGCATCATCAACACGCCCGATCCTCGAATATGCAACGGCCAAAGATGCGTGATATTGCGGATTATCGGGCACTATCTTTATCAATTTTTCATAAATGTCGGCCAGATGCTGAAAATCGCTCCGCTTGATATAGATACCGGCCAGATTCAGATAGTCGTTCTCACCCAGTCCGTATCCGTGGCTGATGGCCTGATCGATCGTCTTGAGGCCCTGCTCCAGATCGCCGGACTGCATCTGGACCGCCGCCAGATACCAATACGACAACCCGACGGTCGGATTGAGGTCGATCGCCTTCTGGAATGTTTCCTCGGCTTTGGCGGAATCCTGTTTATTCACATAGGCCTGGGCAACCTCATAATATGTCCTGACGAATGTCGGCGAATAGCTCAACGCCTTCTGCGAATACTTAAGCGCTTCATCATTATACGGCGAGTGCGGATCATTTTTGCCGAGGAGGATGTTCAGGCGGGAAAGGTACAGATCGGGCAGATAATCGCGGGGACTTTCGGCTTCATTTTTCTCTTCTTCCGCTATCGCATCCTGAAGTACCGTGGCCGTATCGGATGTGACCTGATTATCGGAACCGTAATTGATCAGATACTGACTGAACTGGTTCCGGTATTCGTATTTGCCGGCGACGCCGTATCCGACGGCCTCTTGAAATTTGGCGACCGCGCCGGGAAAGTCGTTGTTCCAACCGGCGATGATGGCGCGCGTATTGGCAAAATTCGCTTCGGTCATCAAAACATTGGTTTGATACACTAATACTCCGCATGCGATAAAAAGTACGGTCCCCGCCGCGCGCCACAGAGCCGGAGACACCGGTCGCATCGTGACTTTTTGGGTACGGGGTTCCGCATTGAGGAATGACATGAAGCCCAGGGCGCTGAAAAAGATGATGAAGTTCGCCGAAGTATCGAATATGAACGCATTGTGGATCATATATGCCAGGGTCATTGAAATAAGCCCGATAGCGGGGATACGGGATTCGGGCTTTTCTTTCAAGCGCCACAGGGTCCGGAAAATGACTACGAACAACCCGATATAAGCGATCTCCCCGAGCAGGCCCATGGTGACTAATATCTCAACGAACATATTGTGGGCGCGGTCAAATAACGTTTCCGAACCGGGCCCCTTGAAGAACTGGGGGTTGAAGTATTTGGAGAACGGGATATTGAAATTCTCCGGTCCCCAGCCGAAGATCATCGTTCGGGGACCCTCGCTCCAACCCTTCAGGCCGGCCTGCCAGGCCCAGATCCGTGTTTGAACAGTATTATTAGAAAGCGAAAGATCCGTGACCCGGCTCAAATACGGTGAGTTTTGCACCAGAGAGCTGCTTCTGAACAAAAATGCCAGACCGCCGACAACAATGACCAGGGTCATGAGCCAGATGAATATCTGCCGGGAAATCTTGGAGTGAGTTTGCGCGAAATACAGAAATGCGAATACCACCAATCCCACGACTATGCCGACCAATGAACCTCTGACCGCCGTCATGAATACGGCGATGCTCATCACCATGGCCGAGATAAAAAAGAAATTCCTCTCATTATTTTTGACCGCGCCGAACCCGAGTATCAGCGCCAGAAAAACATTGACTATCTGATATCCCGCGAACAGGGCCGGATTGCCGATCGTTCCGAATATCCTGTCCCGGCCGCCTGAACCGACGAAGAACGAGATGTCGGTACGCTGGCCGAAGCCGTAGAGCGCAGAAAGGACGCCGACCACGACCGATATCTTCAGAAATGTCCGCCAGTCCTCTTTCGTCCGCAAGATCGCGGTCAGAATGATATAGAAAACGAAATAATGCCAGAAGGTCCACAGCCCGCCCATACGCTCAAGAGTGCCCCAAAAACTTTGATAGACATTGACGCTCGTGAATGTCGTGACCGTGAAGGCCAGGGCAAAAGCCAGGAATACCCAGAAGAACCTGTCGATCCGGGGACGATAGGCCGGCTCGCGCCACGCCAGCAGCAGGTAGAGCACTGCCATGAACTCGATCAGGCTCCGGAAAACGACGACCTTGCCGAAATGGAACGGCGACACGAACTGAGAGAAAATAATAAGCGGGGTCAGTGCCGCCGCATATATAAGGTACTTGAGAATGGCTCGGAGATTCATATCATCATATGATACGTAAAAATAGGCCTATCTGCAACGTTACTCATTCTGCAGGTGGGCCAGCAGATAGAAGAACGAGATGGCATGAGAGACGGTGAACCAGATCGAAACCATGATGATAGCGCCCCAAACCCCGAAATGGCGTATCAGATAGAGCCCGGCCGGAATACCGATGCCGAGCGTGACGGTATTGATGACGATCGATATTTTCACTTTATTGATGGCCCGCCACATCGGACCGAGGCCGACCCCGATGCCCAGAAAAGCGCCGTAGACGAAGAGCCCGAGAACGTATTTCAGGCCCGGTAAAAATGCTTTGCCGTACAGGATCTTGAGGGCGATCGGCGATACGGCGAGAGCGCCGGCGGTCAGCAACAGCGACAGAAGAAGTGAATATAAGGACACCTTAAGAAAATTGTGTTTCATGCGCCGGGGCTCTCCGGCCCGCATGCGCGGGAACTCGACATTGAGCAGAGTTGATATCGGACCCATCAGGCTCAGCGCCAGGTTCACATAGGCAAACGATATCTTGAAATAAGTTACTTCAACTGAAGAAACGTAGACTCCGACCATCAGGATCGGCAGAATATTGTACAGATTGGCGATATTTTTATCGAGCGCTATCCAGGCGCTGAAGGTAAAATACTTCTTCAGATTCGCGTCCCACACCTTCTGGGTGAACTGCCTCAACGACGGGAATATCGGATATTCACGCCGCAAACGTTCCCAAATGACCGCCGATATCACGAATACAATGCCGGCGCCGATAAGGTGGCCGGTCACCGCGCCCATCAGGCCGAAACCGATAAATACAAAAAAAAGCGCAAAGCCGCTCCGTATCACCTGGTCTACCAGACCGAGTATCGACATCGCTTTGATGCGGTTGACCACCTGAAGCGCGATGGTCGAGAATGTGTAGAACGTATTTGATATGAACGCGGCCAGGACGACAATGCCCGCGTACCAGCCGATGGCGGAGTTGTGGTAGAGCAACGCGCTCAACTTCGGCGCGCCGAGCGCGGCCGCGACGGATAATATGCCGATGACGCCCGTCATCTTCGCCAGGAACAGCAGAGCGTCATGGGTGGCTTTGCGGTCCTCGCGGGCATATGATTCGCCGACAATGGTCGTGACGGCATCCTGTACGCCCAAACTTACGATCAGGACCAGCAGACTTGCCAATCCGAAAGCAAGCGAGTATACGCCGAACAGTTGCGGCTGGAGCAGCCGGGCTATCAGGATACCGGCCAAACCCTGAACCACGCTCGAAGCGAACTCGCCCGCTTGAAGCGTAGCAACATTCTTCACGAACCGATGCCGGCTGAAATACAGGAATTTCTCTTTTAAGAAGGAGTTACCGTTTTCTTCCATAGTGCCTATCATAGAACAGCTTAATGTTTCTGCATACTGTCTTCACCTCAATAACGGTAAGTTCCGGATAGAGCGGCAGAGAGACGATCGTCGTTGCTACCGCAGAAGTAACGGGCAGGTCCTTCGATGTATAGTGTAAGAATGAGTACGCTTTTTGGGCGAATACCGGCGTGGGATAGTGGACCATAGTTCCGACACCCCGTTCGGCAAGAAATTTCCTTAATGCGTCGCATTCCTCCTGCCGGGCCGTCCGGATGACAAAAAGATGCCAGGCGGGCACTTTCCCGGCACCTTTTGCCGGCGGAAGTTTGAGCGGCAGACCGCGCAGCTCCTTCAGATACAGTGAGGCCAGACGCTCCCGCTTTTTGTTCCAGCCCTTCAGCTTCGTCAGGCTCCAGCTCAATAAAGACGCCTGAAGCTCATCAAGCCGGCTATTAGTGCCTTCGATCCGGTTGTTGAACTTCGAGACCTCGCCGTAGTTCCGCAAGGCCCGCACGGTATCGGCCAGCTTCTTGTCGCGGGTGGCGATCGCGCCGCCGTCGCCGAAAGCCCCCAGATTCTTGGTCGGATAAAAGCTGAAGCATCCGATATCGCCGATAGTACCGGCCAATTTGCCCCGGTAATATGCTCCGGTCGCCTGGGCCGCGTCTTCGACGACCTTCAGGCCGTGCTTTTTTGCGACTCTCATAATGGCCGCCGGGTCGGCCGGATATCCGTACAGATGGACCGGCAGTATGACTTTTGTCCGAGATGTGATCTTCGGTTCTATCTTCCGGACATCCATATTATAGGTATCGGCATCAATATCGACAAAAACGGGAATGGCTCCCGTTAACCGGATGGCGCTTATGGTGGGCGTGGCCGTGTGCGATACCGTGATGACTTCGTCCCCCTTTCCGACGCCTAAAGCCCGAAGAGCCAGATAGAGCGCATCGGTCCCCGAGTTCACTCCGACCGCATACGGCACTTTAAGGTATTGTGCGAAATTATGTTCGAATCGTTCCAGCTCCGGCCCCAGAATGAACCATCCCCGCTCGAATACCGAACTGATCGCCCTTTGTATGGCGTTCCGGTTCTGCCGGTACTTTCTCTTAAAATCAAAAAATAGAATGTCTTTAGTCATGGCGCCGGTCCTTGTGTACGTATCTCATAAATTCATCGTAGTTTCGCAGGTAGTCGTCCTTCCGGTAATAGTCCCCGGCGAGGATGAGCAATACGCAGTCATCGGAAAAGCCGGTCATGGTATGCCACAGCTTCGGTCCGAGGATGACGCCGTAACCGGGATCGTCTAAAACGACGGTCTGTTTTTTCGAGCCATCATCGAGGCCCAAATGAAACGAGCCGTTGATGCAGAAGATGACCTGGGTAAGTTTTTTATGGGCATGCTTGCCCCGGACGGCTTTTTTATTGGCGAGATTATTGATGAAATATATCCTCTTGATGTCGTGAGGGATGTTCTTCCGGGCTTCGGCGATGAACAGGTCCCCATCGGGAAAATCCTTGAAGAAGTTCAATGTGACCACTCCGGAATTTTTAACGGTTATCTTTGGTTTGGACATTAAGCGCGGTTTACTTGGAGTTAAGGAGTTTGGAATATATCTCGGCCTGCTTATTAATAACGGTCTCAAAATTATAGTTCTTGAGCACGTGCTCCCGGCCGTTCCTGCCCATCTCTGCCCACAATTCGGGATGCTCTATTATTCTGACGATGGCATCGGCCAGGGCCTTGAAATCGCCCTCGGGAACTAAAAATCCGTTGTATCCGTCAATGACCTGCTCCGGCAGTCCGCTGTGGCGGGTGGTGATGACCGGCAGTCCGGTCGCCAGTGCTTGTGAGATGATAACGTTCATAGTTATTCCATATTGCCGTCAGCGGCGGTTTTTGAGGGTTGAACAAAAAAATCCATCTTCGACAACAATGGGATGATATCCTCTATCTTCATGCTTCCTTTGAAATCAACGAGCGGGTCAAGGTGCAGCGAGCGGACCATTTCGGTAATGTGATGCTTCATCGGCCCATCACCGACGATGGTGCACCGGAACGGCTTGGATGTTTTTCCCCTGGCGATGGCCAGAGCTTTCACCAGATCGTCAAATCCTTTCTTCTCGACCAGCCGGCCGACGGAAATTATCCCGACCGGACGATTATCCGGCGCCATCCTCTCTCTGAACGGATAGTCATTAACATTGATACCGATGGGATGGACTACGACCTTGTCGGCGTCAAAGCCATAGGCGATGACCCGTTTCCGTGCATTTTCGGACATGACAAAAAATAACGAGCACTCTCCTTTGAGGTCATCGTACAGCCGGGGGCCGTACTGCTTGAACGCCCGGCTGATGTCGTATCCGTAGAACGTGGTGATGAACTTTTGCGGCAAGCGGAGGACATTCTTTATCCGGACGAACTTGTTGCCTATCGAACCGAAGTGGCAGTGAGCCAGTTCGAACGTCTGTCCGGCAAATGCATCGGCCCAGTAAAGGAGGTTGAGCGATAACGCGTCTCTCCCATATCTAAAAATGTTGATGGCGTTCAAGAGACCGCGAGGGTCTTTCCGGACCAACGAAAAGGCACGGGGCACCGCCCGGATGGCGCGGGTTACGATATCTTTCGGCACGTCAATGTATACCGTCCGGCCGGCCATACTATATGAAGTAAACTTATCCGATATTCCATGCGTGACGCCCCGCTTGAAAGCGACAATGCGGACATCAAAGCCCCGGTCAAGCAAGCCGGCGACCTGCTCGATGATGAACGGTTCGGAAACTACCGGAAAAGCGTCGACGACAAATGCCAGGACGGGTTTTTTATGAAGCTCGTTCATCGGATGAATTTCATGATGGTATCGGCTCTATTAAGCCACGAGTGCTGTTTGGAATCAAGAAGTGCCCGGGCCGATAATTGCCGCATGAGGTCCGGTTGTTTCAGAATGTCCTGAAGCTTGTCAGCGAGATCGGAGGCGTCACCCGCCCGATAGAATAACGCATTGCCGCCATTGAGATGTACGCGAAGCGAGGCGATATCGGAACTGACTATCGCCTTACCGGCGGCAAGAAACTCGAACAGCTTAATTGGCGATGCGGTCCGGTATTGTTGGGTGTCGGGAAACGGTATCACGACGATATCGACCGCCCTCAAGTAATACGGTATCTGCCGGTATTCGACCTGCCCGGTGAACACGATATCAGGATATCCGCCGGCCTGCTTACGGTATTTATCCACGTAATCGCCCGGTCCCCCGATGATATAAAGCACTGAATCGGGATAGTTTTTGTGAACTAGCTTGAATGCCTCGACGAGGTCGCCGACCCCCTTCTCCTGGCCGATGGTCTCAAGACGGCCGACATAGCTGATGACGGTTTTGTGCAATGGCACCAGAAGATGCCGGCGGGCTTCTTCTTGGGATTCTTTGACATTAAAAAATTCCACGTCAACGCCGTTCTGGGCGACCAGTATCTTTGATGGCGGTATCGGGTAATATTTCAGTATCTCATCCCTGGTGCCTTCGGCATTGACCACGATCTTTTTTGAATTTTCGAAAATGTATCGCATATGCCATCGCGGCCTTCTGGAGTGAAAGTTGTGTATCTCGGCCACCGGCTTAAAACCGAAGAGGGCCAGCAATAGCAGTACCGGGTAGTCCCGGGAATAAAATGTGTGTCCCTTTCGCCGTAGTCCCAAAAGCGGCAGAACCGAAAATATCGCAAATGCCACGGAGCGGACATAGAATGCGAACGTATCGGAGAACCGGGCGATGGTTCTGGACAGCGTATCAAGGCCCATTGCTCTTTCGATGGTAAATATCGGCGGCACGCCGTAAAAAGTAAAAGGATCCCCCGGCACCGGATTAATAACGTCGGGAACGATAAGCCTGAGCTTCGCTCCGCTCCGGACAAATGCTTCGCATGCCTTCATGATCTGCACGCCGCGGGCTTTCTCCGTCGGCAATCTCGTACTGGAAATATAGATAATATTCATAGGGGGTCTTTATCAATATAATACATAAAACCAGCTCTCGCTACGTTCTCCGGATATTTTCAGCTGATTTGTCAAATTGGCAGATCAATGGTACAAATTATTCACTGAAAGGCAACGAACAGCCATGGACCTTAAAAACAAAAAGGTACTGCTGACCGGCGGAGCCGGATTTCTCGGTTCCTGCGTGGCCAAGAGTTTAGTTGAGCACGGAGTCCGGCAACAGGACATTTTTATTCCGCGGTCCGCAACCGAGGATCTTCGCGAATGGACGCATTGCCGGAGGGCTGTGTCGGGCCGGGACCTGGTCATCCATCTGGCCGGCAAGGTCGGCGGCATCGGATTCAACCGGGAAAAACCGGGCGAGCTCTTTTATGACAATCTCATGATGGGCGCCCAGCTCATGGAGGCGGCGTGCCGGGCCCGGGTCGGCAAGTTCGTGGCCATCGGCACCATCTGCGCGTATCCCAAGCACACGCCGGTCCCCTTTGCGGAAGCCGCGTTGTGGGACGGATATCCCGAAGAGACCAACGCTCCGTATGGCCTCGCAAAAAAGATGCTCCTGGTCCAGGCCCAGGCATACCGCCAACAGTATGGCTTCAACGCGATTTATCTCTTGCCGGTGAACTTGTACGGGCCCGGAGATAACTTCAAGCCGGACTCGTCTCATGTCATTCCGGCTCTCATCAAAAAAGTTGCCGATGCCCAAAAGGCCGGACAGGACTTTATCGAGGTCTGGGGCACCGGCACCGCTTCGCGGGAGTTCCTCTACGTCGAAGATGCCGCCGAAGGCGTCGTTCTGGCCGCCGAACGGTATGAGAAGCCCGACCCGGTCAATCTCGGCGCCGGCCGGGAGATAACCATCAGGGATCTGGTGGCTACGATATGCCGCCTCATGGGCTTCACCGGCGACATCCGATGGGATGCTTCGAAGCCCGACGGCCAGCCCCGGCGGATGCTCGATACGAGCCGGGCTGAACAGGAGTTCGGGTTCCGGGCCCGGACCGACTTTGAGGAAGGCCTCCGAAAAACCATCGACTGGTACCTGCGTACCGGATAGGCCTCCGGCCCCGCTTTCGCGGGGCCTTTTTTTGACCTCATCCACAGAAAATTGATTGACACCTTATGACACCTACTGATACTATTGGAATATAGCATTAAATTTATGGAAGAGATCAACCCCAACGGCATCTATACGACAGACGAAACCCGCGAGCTATTAAGGATAAGCCCGAGCACCATTAAACGGATGCTGAAGAAGGGCCTTATCCGGGCCAATAAGATCGGCCGGCAGTACCGCATTTTGGGCAAAGAAATATTGCGGGTCATATCCCCCGGGGTGGAGCGGAAAGCCGTGCACGTCTACCAGAAGATAAAACGCAAGGCGAAATCAACGGTGAAGAACTGGTAACTATCATGTATATCAACACGGGGAAAATAGGGCGGGCGAAAGTTCTGTTGCTGGCGGCCTTCGGCCGCTACCGTTGGAAATTCCTGCTGATAGCCGCCATGGGATTCCTTTCGGGTTTTTCGGGCGCGTTGGGCATCGGAGTCATCATTCCCCTCTTCGCATTGCTCACCGGAGGCATCAGCGGTGATAATTTCGTGACAAGGACCATCCGGTCGATACTTACCACCCTGCACATTCCGTTCACTCTCCAGTCGCTGTTGATCCTGATGGCCGCTCTGTTCATCGTGAAGGCCGTCATCCAGTTCCTGGCCCGCTACATCAATGAGGCGGCATCGGCTGATTACGAGTATTCGACACGGAAGGCGCTGTTCGAAAAAACATTCGACGCTTCCTGGCCCTTCCTCATCGACCAGAAGATCGGATATCTGGAAAAAGTTGTCATGAGAGATGTCAGTGCCGTTTCCGGGTTGGTGATCCAGATAAGCAATCTGATCATTTTTGCCACCAGCTTCCTGACATACGGCTTCGTAGCTTTCAAAATATCGCCGCCCATCATGCTGCTATCGTCAGTGTTCG
The DNA here is from genome assembly GCA_023245235.1 of Candidatus Yanofskyibacteriota bacterium. Classification (GTDB taxonomy): domain Bacteria; phylum Patescibacteriota; class Minisyncoccia; order 2-02-FULL-40-12; family GWA2-44-9; genus JAHFKT01. The sequence continues at coordinate 11,593 of JAHFKT010000001.1, read as the reverse complement.
GACTGGTCCTATTTTTCGTGTTCTACCCGATACTGGAAAGGATCCGGGCCCTTGCACTGAAGACGCGGGATGCGGAGAAAATGCTGGCCCACTACATTAACGAGCACATCCTCGGAGTAAAGATGATCAAGGCATCAGCGGCCGAAGATGTCGTCTCATCGACGGCAAAAGAACATTTCGATGCGTTCAAAAATATCGAGCTTCGCTCCGCCATATATAAGGCGTGGATCGGTTCGCTTTTTGAGCCGATCAGTTTTTCATTCATTGCCGGGCTGGTTCTGTTCTACTACAATAAGCCGGCATTTGATATTGCCTCGTTCGCGGCCATTCTCTACCTCGTTCAGAAGATGTTCTCATTCGTACAGACGGGACAAAACTCCGCCCAGAGCATCATGGCCAATGTCCCCTACGTCCAGTCCATCACCGATTACGAACGGTCAGTCGACAAGAATCAGGAAGTTGCGGCAGGAAATACGTTCAGTTTCAACGACAGCGTAGAGTTCAACGACGTACGGTTCTCTTATCACGGGAATGAGGTCCTCCGGTCCGTCCGGTTCAAAATAGCCAAAGGCCAGACAGTGGGTCTCATCGGACCTTCCGGGGCCGGCAAAACAACCATGGCCGACCTGCTGCTTCGTCTCGTAGGCCCGACCGGCGGTTCGATAACTGTCGACGGCAGAAATATAAACGGAACGGATGTCCGCGATTGGAGGAAAAATATCGGCTACATGACCCAGGAAGTGTTCCTGCTCAACGATACTGTTGAGAACAATATCAGATTTTACGATAGCCGCCTGTCCCAAGAAGATATTATGAAAGCCGCGGAAGCCGCCAATATACTCGAATTCATAAAGGAGCTGCCCGACGGATTGAATACGGTCATCGGCGAACGCGGGGTCAAGATATCCGGCGGACAGCGCCAGCGTGTGGCACTTGCCCGGATCCTTGCCCGCAAACCCCAGATCCTTATTCTGGACGAAGCCACAAGCTCTCTGGACAACCAGTCAGAGGCTCTTATTCAGGAATCGCTCAAGAAGCTGAAGGGGAAAGTAACGGTATTCGTCATCGCCCACCGGCTGTCGACCATCATGAACGCCGACAAGATTCTCATACTTGATGCCGGGACCATCATCGAAGAGGGCTCGCCTCAGGAACTGCTCAATGATACAAATTCGAATTTTTATAAAACCTATCACGCCCACACATCAGGCGTCGGCGCGACGGAATAATTTACCATGACCAAAGCCACGAAACACAAGATAAAAAGTAACGCCGGGTCCGTTGACCAAAAGCTGATAACGCTGCCGCGTCTTGTCTTGACCGACCGGCAGCTCTGCGACCTGGGCCTTATTCTCAATGGCGCCTTTGCCCCTTTGAAGGGTTTTTTGGATGAAAAAGATTACCGGTCCGTTGTCGAAAAGATGCGGCTGGCCAATGGCGACCTCTGGCCCATCCCCATCGTCCTGGATGCCGGGAAAAGTTCAAATATGAAAATAGGACAGGAGGTCATCTTGTGCGACAAGTTCGGAGTTCCCCGGGCAATACTGAAAGTGTCCTCCGTCTATACACCCGACAAACTGAAAGAGGCCCGGTTGGTTTACGGAACGACCGATACCGCTCATCCCGGGGTTAAATACCTTCTGGAAAAAACCGGCGATACGTACATCGGGGGCAAAGTTCTCGGCCTCCCTTACGAAGAATATACCGACTCTTTCCATGAATTGCGGCTGACTCCGGCGCAGCTCAAAGCCGAGTTCGCCCGGCTGGGCTGGAAAAAGGTCATCGCATTCCAAACCCGGAACCCCATCCATCGCGGCCACTATGAGCTCCTAACACGGGCAGCCCGGGAGATCGGAGGCAACCTGCTCATTCATCCTTCGGTCGGCCTGACCAAAGAGGGCGACATCGATGCGATAACAAGGATCAGATGCTATCAACAGCTCCATGAAAAATATCTCAAAGACATCGCCAAGCTAAGCTTGCTGCCCCTGGCCATGAGGATGGCCGGACCCCGGGAAGCATTGTGGCACGCCCTAATACGGAAGAACTACGGCGCCACTCACTTTATCATCGGCCGCGACCATGCCGGCCCGGGCAAAGACGCCAAGGGAGTGCCGTTCTACGGTCCCTACGATGCCCAGACATTAGTGGCCAAGCATACCAAAGAGATCGGCATCGTCCCCTACTTCGCTCCGGAGGTCGTGTACGTAAAAGAGGTTAAAAAGCATATGTTCGTCAACGAGGTCAAAAAGAACCACACCATCCAGAACATATCGGGCACTGAATTCAGGGATATGCTCCGCACCAACAAAAAAGTGCCGGCCTGGTTCTCTTTCCCTGAAGTCATCCGGGAGCTAAAAAAGGGCGTTGAGAAAGAGAGCGGCGGCATAACCATTTTTTTCACCGGGCTGCCTTCATCCGGCAAGTCCACGATCGCGAGGATGCTGTCCACGAAGCTGGCGGAGGTCCAAGACCGGAGAATAACCCTGCTGGACGGCGATGTCGTCCGCTTGAACCTGTCCAAGGGGCTCGGTTTCAGTAAAGAGGACCGGGATACCAATATCGAGCGCATCGGCTTTGTGGCCGGTGAGATCACCAAACACGGCGGCATCGCCATCTGCGCGGCGCTGGCTCCCTACCAAAAGAGCCGGGACTCGAACCGGCAGCTCATCGGCTCAAACGGTACCTATATAGAGGTGTTCGTAAATACGCCGTTGAACGTCTGCGAACAGCGGGACATCAAGGACTCTACAAAAAAGCCCGGGCCGGAGAGCTGCCGAACTTCACCGGAGTTTCCGATCCATATGAAAAGCCGCTGAACCCGGAGCTCGAACTAAGGACCGATAAATATTCCGCCAAAGAGTGTGTTGAACAGATCGTTGATCACCTTAAAAAGAACGAACTGATCTAACTCAATGGCAATAAAAGAACTCACAATATGGCAGGCATTCCGGAGAGCGATCGAATGGCGCATCGTAGCCGTGATGATAGATTTCACGGTCGTCTTTCTACTCACCCGTAAGCTGGTGCTGTCGGTCGGCATCACGAGTATTTCTAACGGCGTGAGGACGGTAGTTCACGCGTTCTGGATCAAAAAACGCGGCCATGAGGTTCATATCACTCCGGACGAAGAATCTTAATATCACCATGGACAATAAACCAACTGTCAGCATCTGTATCCCGACCTATAAACGCCCACGCTACTTGCGGCGGGCCCTTGAAAGCATCGTCCACCAGAACGGTTTTGATCAACAGGTTGAGGTACTGGTCCGCGATGACGCTTCGCCGGAGCAGGAGACGGCTGCCATCATGGCCGAATTTTCCGCCCGGTACCCAAACATCCGCTGCTGGCGGACTGAAAAAAATGGCGGAGAAGGAGCAAATGAGGTTTTCCTTATTGAACATGCCGAAGGAGCATATGTGTTTTTCCTCACGGATGATGACTGGCTTTTGCCCGATGCACTGACGGAACTGAAAAAGATCATCGCCGAGCACTCCGATTGCACGTTCCTGGCCAGCACCCTGGAGATCCACGGTGAGCGCGACGGCCATATTTCCCTCTTACAATCATTTGACGACTCCCGCGTTATTCCCAAAGAAGATGTAAAAAGTATTGCCAAACTGTTTGACGATTTTCACACCTCTTCCCGGATGTGCTGGCGGCGGGATGCTATCGATATCGAAGGCCATCGCCGGCATATCAAGTCCCTGTATCAGCATCTGTATACCATCGGTTCGACGGCCCTAAAAGGCAAGACGTTTTATTATGCAAAGCCGCTGGTCGCCCACACCAATCAGAATGAGATGTTCTGGGAGTATTCCGATGACTATATGTTCGAGGGTATCCTGAAGATAATCAAAGACTTGAGTAAAATAAACCCGAAGTTCTATCAACCGGCATTTGCGATCCTGGCTGATGAGCTCGGCCAGAATGCCGCCCATAGCTTGTCCCGCGGACCGAAATATTTTTTCAGATTCATCAAAAAAATGCTGGGCACCAAAGAAACACGATTTAATGGTACTATCTGGGTCGACATCATGAAAAAAAGCGGAAGTTTAATGGGTCGGGTGATAAAAAAGAGAATTAAAAAAGCACTGAAGAAAACGTGGTCGCCCCCTCAGAACGAAGAACTCTTTGTTTCGGATAAATACAGGTGCATATTCATCCGCATGCCCAAGACCGCCAGTACATCAATGCTTCCTCAATTTCCGGATATGCACGGGGCATACAGTCCGCCGACCGAACTTATCAAGAAGAGGGCCAGGGAGAAATGGGGCCGGTACTACAAATTCGTATTCATCAGAAATACATGGGACAGAGTGCTCTCGATATATCTTTACCTGGACAGGCGGATGCGGGATCATGCCGCAGGCGTTGATATTTTAAAACGGCAACCAAAAGAGTGGTTGGATACCGATGGTGACATCAACAAGTTCCTGAAGCATTTCTATGATAAATACGGCCCCGCATGGATAGAGGATATGCATGAGATATTCTACTCGCAGATGCGCTGGATAAAAGACCCGGAGACGGGCAAGGATTTCGGTATCGATTTTATCGGCCGCTACGAGAATCTGCAAGATGACTTCGATCGCATCTGCGACAAGATCGGCAAGGAGCGGGTAATTCTGCCTCACGAGAACCGGACAGAGCATCGACATTACCGGGAGCATTATAATGAAGAGTCCCGCAGGATCGTTGCCGAGATATATAAAGAAGAGATAGAGCGGTTCGGATTTAAGTTCTAACTCATGACCATCAAAGCCATCAAGAGATTCATCGTAAGTCTGACCCCTCCCGTCATTACGGATTGGTATCGGAGACGAAGTATCCGGAACAGAAAATTCGGCTTCATGAAAGAATACAAAACCTGGCAGGAAGCTCGGGCTCACGCGACCGGCTATGACAGCGACATCATTACGGAAAAGGTTTTTAAGGCGGCGCTACAGGTCCGGAACGGCACTGCAGTATACGAGCGGGACAGCACCATCCTGACCCACATCAAGCATTCATGGCATCTTCTGGCATCCCTCCTCTGGGTCGCTTCCCGGAACGAAAACCGCCTGAATCTGCTCGATTTCGGCGGCTCTTTAGGTACCAGCTACTTCCAGAACCGGAGTTTTCTCGGCCATCTTAAAGAGCTCCGCTGGAATATCGTGGAGCAGAAAAAATTCTTTGATTACGGAAAGGAATATTTTGAGGACGAGCACCTGAAATTTTACCCGAACATTGCGGAATATGCCCGCGGCAATAAGCCCGACGCGGTACTCCTATCCAGTTCGCTTCAATACATAGAAAAACCATATGCCGTACTGGAGGAGATCATGCGCCTTCAGCCGAAGTACGTCATCTTCGACAAAATACCTTTCCTGGCCTCGAGCAATGAGGACCATATGGTGGTCCAGAAAGTTTCGCCCAGTATTTATGACGCGAGCTACCCGTGCTGGGTGTTTGGAATCGATAAATTCATGTCATTCTTCCGCAAACAAAATTACCGGCTCGTAGAGCAGATAAATCATGACCAAAGGGAATGGTTTACGGTCAGAGGAAAAATTGTCGATTGGAGCGGGTACCTTTTTGAAAAAATATAAACAATGGCTACCAAAACACTAAAGATACTCAACGTCGTCGGCGCCCGGCCGAATTTCATGAAGATCGCTCCCCTGTTCAAGGAGTACCGGCGCCATCGAAATATTAAAGCCCTGCTCGTGCACACCGACCAGCATACCGGCGCATTATCGGACTCCTTCTTCCGGTCTCTGGAAATTCCGAAACCGGATTATCGCCTCCGGGCTCATGCCGGTCGCCCCACGACACTGATAGCGGCGGTCATCCGAAATCTTGAGCCGGTCATACTGGCCGAAAAACCTGACCTTGTAGTGGTGGTCGGCGATGTGAACTCTACGCTGGCCGCGGCTATTGCCGCAAATAAACTGGGTATCCCGGTAGCCCATGTTGAGGCGGGGCTAAGAAGCTTTGACCGAACCATGCCCGAGGAGGTCAATCGCATTATCACCGACCACTTGTCAGACATGCTATTCGTCACCGAAAAGTCAGGACTGGTGAACTTAAGGAACGAGCGCGTTGAAAAAGGTCGGGTATACTTCGTAGGAAATGTCATGATAGACAACCTGCTCAACACCATGCCCAAGATCGAGAAGTCGGACATTATGCAACGATACGGTCTGGAATCCGGCCGCTACTCGGTCCTGACGTTTCATCGCCCGGCCAACGTGGACGGCAAGGAATCACTGAACACATTGCTGGAGACCATCAAGCGCGTCATCAACCAGTCTGGTCTGCCGGCTATTTTCCCTATCCATCCCAGGACTATGCATAACGTAAAGAAGTTCGGGTTATGGCAACAACTGGAAAGTATCCGGGGCCTCAAATTGATCGGGCCGCTCGACTATCCCGATTTCATGAAGCTGGTGAAAGAATCAGCGCTGGTGGTGACCGATTCGGGCGGGATACAGGAAGAATGTGCTTTTTTGAAGATCCCGACGATAACCATGAGAACCACGACCGAGCGGCCGTCTACGGTCGATTGCGGAGCCAACTATCTCCTCGCTGATCTGAGTCCGGCTCAAGTAAGCCGGGCGGTTCGTTGGGCAAAAAAGCTTCACCGAAGATCCGTCAAAAATATCCCGCTGTTCGATGGAAAAGCTTCCCGGAGGATCGTCCGGGATATCATTAAAGCATTTTAAATCATGAAAATCGTCCTCTTAACATCCTGGTTTTCGGAAAATATGGGCTACTCCGAGAATCTCCTGCCGAAGTTCCTTGCTAAACTTGGTGCGGATGTACATGTTGTCACTTCCACCGCGCAGGTTTATTTCAATCAGAGTATCTATAAACGCTCCTACGAAAAATCGCTGGGACCGGCTATCGTGGAAACCGGCATCAAAAAAATTGACGGCTATACCCTGCATCGGTTACCGCTCTGGGAAACCGGCAAGTGGAGCATGCCCGGCATAACCGGGCTCAAGGAATACCTGGTAAAACTGGACCCCGACATTATCCAGACGTTTGAGAATGCCACTGCCACCACGATGGAAGCCGCCGAATACGCGAAAGAGTATAATCGTCCCCTATTCACTGAGTGCCACATTCACGCATCGGTCTTGTATAAAAAGAACCGCTGGGGTTTCCGGCGGAAACGACTGACCCAGCTGATCGGCAATATGATCAGCCGGAAGCTTAAACTGGAAAATGATGTCATCGAACGATGCTATGCGATCGCACCGGATGCAGCAGAGATCGCTCATGACTTCTATCGAATCCCAAAACATAAGATCGTGACCCAGTCGCTGGGCGTAGATACCGATATGTTCCATCCTCTACACACTGAAGATGACAACAAAAAAATTCAAGAGATAAGAAACCGACTTGGTTTTTCTCCGAATGACATCGTCTGTGTATATTCTGGCAGATTGAATGGCGGCAAAAATCCCCATTGCCTGGCCCGGGCCATCGATCGCCTCCAAGAACTCGGCAAGCCGTATCGGGGACTATTCATCGGCGAGGGAGATAATACCTATGTCGATCTGATCAGGTCATGCCGTGGATGTATTGTGCATCCGTTCGTGAAAGTTTCACAGTTGCCTGAACTGTATCGGGCATCCAATATCGGTGTCTGGCCGCGGGAAGAGTCAACCAGCCAGCTCGAT
>JAHFKT010000001.1:0-3912 GCA_023245235.1 Candidatus Yanofskyibacteriota bacterium | reverse complement strand
GATGCGATGAGTTGCGGCCTCCCTATTGTCGTAAGCGATCAGGTGAAAGCAAAAGAGCGCGTCGAAGGAAATGGCTTAACCTACCGGGAGAACGACCCGGAAGACCTGGCCGATACACTTCTCCGGCTTAAAGACCCGGAAATACGTAAAGCTATGGGTCAAATAGGAGCCGAGAGGGTTAGCGCCAGATTCAGCTGGACCAGTATCGCCAAAAAACGTTTAGAGGATTACAGCGTTGCGCTCAAAAAATTGAACCGATGACCATTAATTTCTGTACTTTATTCGATTCAAAATTCCTTCCTCAAGGATTGGCTCTCTACCGGTCCCTGGAAAAGTATTGCCCTGACTTCCATCTCTATATCTTTGCGTTCGATCAGACCACGGTGGACATAGTAAAGAAGCTCGACCTGCCCAAAGCGACCGTTGTCACTGTGGCTGAGTTTGAGAATCCGGAACTGATAAAAGTCCGGGCTGGGCGGACGGCCCGAGAATACTATTGGACCTGCACGCCGGCCATCATCCTTTATTCGCTCCGGCATTTTAACCTTGATATGTGCACCTATGTTGATGCCGACATGCTTTTCTTCGATTCGCCTAAAGTTCTTTTGGACGAACTGGGCAAAGGCTCCATCCTCATCACCGGGCACCGCTATGACCCCGGGCACGATAAATCATATAAGCTCGGCAAATACTGCGTCCAGTTCAACTCGTTCAAGAATAATGATGACGGAATGAAAGCGCTCACATGGTGGTATGAGCGATGCCTGGAATGGTGCTACGCCAGAGTCGAGGACGGCAAATTCGGGGACCAGAAATATCTGGACGACTGGCCGCAACGGTTTTCCGGCGTTCATGAGCTCTGGCATTTAGGCGGAGGTGTGGCCCCCTGGAACGCGGGTCAATACGATTTCGACGGACGGAACGGGAAAACTTGGCTCAAAGAAACTGGGACCGGTAAAGAGTTCCCGCTTATCTTTTATCATTTTCATCAGACCAAGCTTTATAAGATAGCGGGGCACATCAGGATCAAAAGCGGCTACCAGGCCATTAATCAAAAAACGGACCTCCGGACATTGGTGTATCAAGAATACGAACGCGCAATATCGAACGCGCTGACCAGTTTGAATAAGTTGGGCTTTACGCCGACTTTTACAGGCACTGCCGATTACTTCGCCAGATCGCTTCGCGAATCCCTGCCGTCATGGCTGAAACGGCCGGTCAAAAAGTTGATTCGATAGTGCCCAGGCCGGTCAGGAGATTGCGGGCAATAAGGGTGGGAGTGGCGTGTTCTTGGAATGTCTCGTATCCGCCCTGGGCTACATGCTCCCGCAGGCCGTCATCATTCATGAGTTGTACTATCTTTGCGGCAAGGTCCTCCGGATCGGCCATTTTGCATAAAAGAATGTCCTCGCGGTCGGTAAAAATTTCCCTGATGGCGGGCGAGTCTCCGGAGATGACCGGCTTTCTCATAGCCGCCGCTTCATAGATCTTATTGGGAATGACCCGCCGGGCCTTACCGGTGTTGCCGAAGATACCGAGGCATGCATCGGCACCGGCCATATAGCCGGGCAGCTGTCCATAGGGCACATTATCGAGCCAGTTGATATTGTTGAGCCCCAAGGTGGCGGAGAGGCCCCTTACCCGCTGATACTCCTGGCCGGTACCGATGACCTGGAACCGGACGGGCCGGTCTTTGAGAAGATGAGCGGCCCTGATTATGTATTCGGCTCCCTGAAGCGGTATGAAGTGGCCGTGAAAATGCAATAAAAACTTCTCCCGTTTTTCGCCTTGCCGGGGATAGAACATGCCCGGATCGGCGCCGACAAGAACCTTTACGAACTTCTTCCTTGGGATACCGAGATCCTTCACGAAGTAATCGATGTTCGCTTCGGTATCCAACAAGACCCGGTCGGCGAGGTTGCATGAAAGCCGGTCCAGTAATTTATAGTATCGCGCTTTCAGCGAATTCTTCCGGAGCACTTTCCGGTCATCGACTTTGGAATCGTAGATCGAGAAGAACGCGTCAAATATAACCGGCTTGGCGGTCAGGAATCTGGCCAGAATGGCGGCCTGATAACCCGGGAAACCCACAATGATACAGTCGTACCGGCCCCTGACCCGCCAGTGCTTCCTTATCAGGTCAAAGTATTTGCCGATGCCCAACCGCCGGCTGTTGCACTCTATGACGCTGACGCCGTTTGCTTTCAGACCCTCCATCAATACCCGGTTCCTGTTGTACCCGGGGTCGTATATTCCAAAGTAACAAACGGTCTTGATATTCATGGTTATGAAAATAGTTTCCTTACGATACGCCGTGCCGTTCTTCCTACCAATGGTACCGACGTCAGTCTCCGCCAGAGATACTCTCCAAATGGTTCGACCGGCCTTTTGGTCGGATCGACATCGATGCCTTCTTTTTTCAATAGCTGCACGGCATCGTAATACCACCGGCCCTTTTTAATGGCGGTCATCCTGAAATAAGGCAACGCCCAATCAGTCACGGACAGAAATGGTTGCGTGATCGCCCGTGAACGCTCGGTCCCCTTTACTTCCATGTCCCATCCGCTCTCGCCCTCTTTCAGAAGGCCGTTCAATATCTCTTTGTCCCAGAATGCTCCTTGGAGCGAGGTGCGGTACGGAGCCGTCCGGCTCAACTCGCCGATACCACCCGCGTGGACGATATCAGGCTTAGGTGACGGCACCAATCGCAGATATGCCGCGTGCCAGTCTTTCATCTCATTGAACAAACGAAGGATGGCCGCCGTATCGACTTTTTTCTCGAGGAAATAATCTTCCTGGAGATATAGGATGTGCCCGGCCGGGACGGACCCCAGCGCTTTTTTCATGTTCGACGCCCATCGCTTATCATCGCCTACTGCGATAGTGTTGACCCTGCTGTCGTTGTACTTCTTCTCATTGGTGACGAGGTATACCGGGAACGGGCAATCGGGCCAATACCTGAACAACAGCGTGAAGAACGGCCGCCAGGCATCCTCAAAAGCATCGCACGATGAAACAATGATGGCGCACTCGGCATTGCCGGCAGGTACCGGTTCGACAGACCCGATAAGACCTTTTGCCCGGGCCGCCTCAAGAACGGTCATGACTCTCGCTTTTGAAGAATGACCCTTGAGAATAGCGTTGTATTCATCTGTAAGACCGGCCGGGGGATAACCGGACTTCAACAATGCGCCGACCTTGTGAAGCTGCACATTAAGATCATCAATGTCCTTGAACTCAAAGATGCGACGGTATTTCAGTGCATCACTGCCCGGTTCATAGATATCAATAGTCTCCGTCAGGAGCAGGCAGTTATTGCCCAAGATTTCCCAGAACCGGGCCGTATCGAAACCGCCGCCGCCGACCGAGATGCCCACCTTTGACCGGGCCAATAACTTATAGAATTCCGTCCGGTCCTTGGTCTTCTCCGTAACGCAGGTAAAATTATTCCCGGCGCAAAATTTTATCAGAGCTTCTCTGGCCTGTTTTCTCAAAACCGGATATTCTTCCTGCCCGAATACGCAGAAAAAGTCGATATCTTTTTTAATGCCCGGATCATAGTGAGCGGTAAATTTGGACTCGATACCATACGGAAGCGGCGTTATCCCGTGAACATAGGGCTTCTCTCTTCTGAAGTAGAGCGAGCACTTAGACAGCATCCCCCGATCGATCTTGCCGTTGTCCACCCATTCGCCGGACAGAACTTTGGCCCGTATCTCGTGATCGTACCGGCGGTCTTTGGCCAGTTCTGAACCGTCCAGAAACACCGTACGGTCCCAACGGCCTATCTCTTCGGCGAGTTTAAAGTTGGTACAGCCCTTGCCCCAAAGCAGAAAGATAAGGTCGGCATCCTTGGCGAATTCCAGGAACTGCGAGCGAGCGAGAGCATAGCCGGCAACCGCCGGATATTCG
>JAHFKT010000039.1 GCA_023245235.1 Candidatus Yanofskyibacteriota bacterium | reverse complement strand
ACTATACGCTCGGCCAGATCACGTTCGGTTCCGGTTCTTCCCTGTCATTCGGTACTTCGGCCGTCGGTTCAGGCAATGCCGGCACCCTGGCACTGCAAACCGCCGGCACTTCGAGGTTATTCATCGGCAGCGGCGGCAATATCGGCGTCGGAACGACGGCACCGGCCTTCAAGTTCGACGTGAACGGGGTAGTCAACGGCACCGGCCTCGACGTGAACGGAGTTCCGCTCTATCAGCTGTTCTCCAACACCGCCACCGGTCTGACCTATAACAACGCCACCGGGGCTACCTCTTTGACCGCCGGCTTCAGCATCCCGCTCACGGCTTCCATCTCGAACTACGATTCCTTCTTCCATACGCCTTCCACGAGGATCACGGCCGGCACCGGCTTGGTATGGTCGGCCAATACGTTGCAGGCCGCGACAAACTTCTCGATCCCTCTGACGGCATCACTTTCAAACCATGATTCCTTCTACCATACGCCGAGCACCCGCATCACGGCCGGAGGTGGCTTGACATGGAGCGGCAACACTTTGAATTCAACCGGCCTGGCCATGCATGAAGGCACCGCAACCGCTATTCATGCTACCGACCTCAAGTTTGACGCCGGCGCCTTCAGCTTCTCCAACGTCGCTTCATCGGGCACTCTTTTCCTGGACTACACCAACGGCCCCGCTTCCCGCAGTATCGCCCAGACCATCACGGGATTATGGACCTTCAGTCCGGGAGCATCCTTCTCCGGGCCGGTTGAGATATCGAACACCGCATCCATTTCGGCTCTCCATCTCAACCTTGCCACCGGCATCCTGAAGTCGACCAACGGTACCGTCGGTCTTGCTGTCGCCGGTACTGACTACAAGCTCGGATCACAGAACTATCTGGACGCATATGATACGACCGATCAGACTATCGCCTCGGCTAATACCTGGCAGACCATAAATTTTGCCAATACGCCCCAGCTCAACGGGTGGACATACAGCGCCGGGGCGTTCACTGTACCAGCCACCGGGCTATACGAGATCAGTTTCAATGTCTTTATGACAAAGACCACCGGCGGAACCGCCAAGGCCGGAGAAATGAGGGTGACAAAAAATGGCACCACGATCGCCGGCACTGAAGAGGCCCAGCAATTCGGTTCCAACAACACGATCGGAACTTATTCCAGAACAGTTATTCTGAGCCTGACGGCGTCTGATATCCTCAGATTGCAATTCGACGGGGAAACCACCGCCTTTACCATCACCGGCACTCTGTTCAAAGTAAATTCAACCTCGCCTATTTCAGCGAGCTTTACCGCGATCAGACTGAACTAAATATGAAAATCGCCAGCTTAAAACAGATAAAAAAAGTCGCATCTTCCAAGTTTTTTGTTCTCGGCCTTGCCCTGGTCATTCTTTTCAGCGCCGGCATGTATTACCGGTCATGGGCTAATCCGCCCCAGATATCAGACGCTCAAGTGCTTACCCGGTTAAAGACCATCATTCTTCTGCCGGATGCCGTCGCTCCAAGCATGGCGGTCGTGACCGATGCCGGGGTCTTGAAAAAGCAGCAGCCGGAGTTCTTCGCCAACGTCAAAAACGGCGACCGGCTCATCATCTATCCGGACTTGGCCATAATTTACGACTATCAGGCCAATAAGATAGTTAAAGTCGGACCGGTCCAGGGCGTTCCGGCGCCGCAACCGGGCGCAGCTCCGTCAAATTCCCCGAAGCCATAATGAAAAGCCGGAATGAAACATCTCAACATAATAATAAAGTACATTGTCCCCATGATGTTCGTATCGGTGATGCCGTTGGGGGCCTTGGCCGTGAACGATGTCCAGAGTACCGGCGATACTGATTTTCAACTTAATACCGCCGATACATCGGTGTTGACCACGATCACGGTTTCATCGGGCGGTCAGGCGACTTTTTTTGATGTCCCGACGAACTATATTGATATCACCCTTGATAATTCGTCGGACCTCACGTTCAACGTCGCAACGCCGAACCGGTTCTTCAAAATAACGAAGCAGTCCGGCTCGAACAGTTTCACGGTTTCTCCGTCCTGCCCGACCAACAGCGTCACACTGAAGGGTACCGGAGCCCAGGTCGTCCTGCGTTTGCAAGTTTTTACCACCAATACGTGTCCGCATGGCGGCGGGGGCGGCGGCGGCGGGGGATATACCCCGACCCCGACTCCCTTTCCGACGGCAAGCCCCTTCGCAACACCGACGCCGGCACCGATAGCAGGACCGACTCCGACACCGCTGCCGGGCCAGCCGTCCTGCGCGAATCCGTCGTACTTTACACCGGTCATCCTCACTGTTTTCGCCAGGAACCTTACTCAGGGCGTGTCGGGCAAG